>NZ_JAALCR010000022.1 GCF_011065895.1 Paludisphaera rhizosphaerae
CTCGCGGGGGAAGGTGGCCGCGAAGCGGCCGGATGAGGGGGGATCGGCTCCGCGTTCAGGTCGGCCGGACGGATGCGTGTCCGACGTCGGTCGTCCCCCTCATCTGACCGCTGCGCGGTCTGTCTACCCCCGCGAGGGGGGAAGACCGTGCTCCAGAAATCCGACCACGACGGCCTTCCCCCCTCGCGGGGGAAGGTGGCCCGAAGCGGCCGGATGAGGGGGGATCGGCGTGGCGTACGGGCGATCGTCGGATTCACATGCGACGGCGGTCGACCCCCTCGTCTGACGCCTTCGGCGTCTGTCCTCCCCCGCGAGGGGGGGGGAAGACCGTCGGGCGCCTCGCTCGTTTCGAAGTCCGACGACCCTCACCCGGCCCTTCGGGCCACCCACTCCCGGGAGGAGAGGGGACTTCGGCTCGGCCGGCTGCTGGGATGGTGGAACGTCCATCTTGCCTGGTCTCCACGTCAACGAGTTGCGGCCGTCTCGACGAGCAACTTCCGGATCTCCTGCTTGGTCTTGTGGAGGTTGGAGCCGTCGATTTCGAGGAACGCCCAGCGGCCGAACGTGCCCTGGTTGTTGACGGCGGGAATCCACATCGATTTCGTCGTGTTGACCTTGGACTCCTTCTCCTTCTTGCGCTGGCCCGAGACCTCCAGGACGAGGTTGAGCAAGTCGCCGGGCCCGCGGCCGTCATCGAGCTTGACGATGAGGTCGGGGAAGTAGTTGCCGGGCCGGCCCTCGCAGGTGTAGGGGATGCGGAAGCCCATCCCCTGGTTCTTGGCGTAGGCGCGGACCTCGTCCATCTCTTCGAGCTTCTGGCAGACGATCGTCTCCCAATCGCTGTCCTGGGGGACGAGGTTAAGGTGGCACCTGGCCGGGTCGGTGGTCCAGCAGGTCTTCACCGTGTCGAACGAGACCCCCGCCGTGGTGCCGATGGGATCGTCCCGTTGCAATTCCGCCCGCATCCGCTGGGCGCCGCCGGAGGAGTTCCGGATCGCCCCCATGATCTTCTCGCAGACCGCGTGCTTCTTCTCGCCGAGCAGGAGCAGCCCGGGGAAGGTGTCGTCGCCGTAGTCGACGTTCGGCGAGTCCTCCTCGGGATCGCCCAGCCATTCGCGGACTATGCCGAACAACTGCGGGAAGAGCCAGGCCTTCTCCGGGAAGAAGCGCTGCTGAAGGTGGGTGGCCAGCCGGAAGGCGACCGCCTGGGGCCGCATCTCGCGGGCGTCGTCCAGCGTCAACTCGGCCTGCTCGCCCACGATCGGCGCGTTCAGGGTGCTGGTCGGGACGTCCTGGGTGGTCAGGACGATCCGGTGCGTTTCGTCGAACCGCGCTGAGAGGTGCTCGGCGGGGACGTCGAAGCGATAGCCGGTGACGCGAGGGAAGGTGACTTCCAGCCAGGGGGCGTCCAGCAGCCGTTCGGCGACGGCGCGCACGGCCTTGCCGGGCTTCGGCGTGGGCGGGGTCCGCGTCTCGGGGAGGCCGGCGACGGGGAAGCCGGTGAAGGGGACGCCGAAGATGTCGGCGTATTCGGGGGTCATCATGCCGTCGTCCCCCAGCGCGTAGCTGCGGCGGCGGAGCCCGCGGCCCATCACCTGCTCGCAGAGCAGGCGGGTGCCGAACGCTCGGACCCCCAGGATGTGGGTGACGGTGTTGCAGTCCCAGCCCTCGGTGAGCATCGAGACGGAGACGACGCAGCGGATGTTCTCCCCGAGCTTGCCCGGCTTGCCGACCGTGTTCAGGACCTCGCGCATCAGGTCCTCGTCGGTCAGGTTCTCAACGTCTCGGCCGGGGAAGCGTTTGCGGTACTCGGCCTTGAAGTCCTCGATTTGGTGCTTCGCCAGCTTCTTGAAGTCGTCGGACATGCTTTCGCCCGAGTCGAGCTGGCGGCTGTCGACGAGGATGGTGTTGGGTCGGTGCAGCCAGCGGTCGTTTTTTACGTTGCTGAACAGCGCCAGCTCCCCGCCGCCGGCGACGACCGGCTCGCCGTCGGGATGCTTGTGGCCGTTCTCATACCCCGAGATGTAATCGAACACGGCCTTGCTGACGTTGGTGTTGTTGCAGACGACGATGAAGACCGGGGGCGTGCTGCCATTCGCTCGGGCCTCCTCGTCGGCTTCCCAGGCGGCGAAGGTCTCGGCGTAATGGCCGTACAGGCTCTTGAGGGCTCCTTCGAGCAGGCCGGGGATCGAGGGGGGGAGATTCGCGTCCTCCGGCCCTCGGCGGAGGTCCTTCAACCCTTCGCGGACGTGGACCCAGAGGTCGCGGTACTTGGGGTAGTCGCCAGTCATCGCGTTATCGGCCACCGGCACGCGCGGGATCTTGACGATGCCGGATTCGATCGCGTCCATCAGCGAGAAGTCGCTGACGACCCAGGGGAAGAGCGTCCCTTCGGGATAGCCTGAGCCCTTGAGGTAGAAGGGCGTTGCGGAGAGGTCGACGACGGACTTCACGCCGATCTTGCGATGCACGGCCTCCAGGCCGGTGATCCAGAGCCGGGCTTCCTCGGCCCGGTCGCGGGCCTCGCTGGCTTCCTCGCGGGTGAGCTTCTCCTTCTTTTCGACCGGCCGGCCGCGGTAACAGTGGTGGGCCTCGTCGTTGAGGACCATGATCTCCCTGCGCCGGCCCAGGTCCTTGCAGATCCGGTTGACCATCTCGTCGGCAGACTCGGTGAAGGCGCCCGGGGTGTTCACGGTGAGCAACCGTTTCGTCAGGCCGCCGGCGTCCCCCTTCTCGCGGAGCTTGAAGGCGTGGAAGTTGGTGACGACGATCTGCGCCGTGGCGAGGTCGGCGCGAGATTCGGGGGGGACGATATCGAGCTCCCGGTAGTAGCTGTTGGGGTCGGACGGGAGCAGGACGCGGAGCCGATCGCGGATGGTGATGCCGGGGGCGACGACGAGGAAGGCGTCGGTGAAGCGGTTGTCGCGTGGGTATCGGCGTTTGTTGAGGACCTGCCAGGCGATGATCATGGCCATGACCACCGTCTTGCCGCTGCCGGTCGCCATCTTGCAGGCGATGCGGAAAAGGTCGGTGCCGGCTTCCTCGGCCTTGTCCCGGAGGTACTTCTCAATCCACTCGTCGCCGTACTTGGTCTGTTTGGCGACTTCCGTGACGTAGACGAGCGTCTCCAGGGCCTCGATCTGGCAGAAGAAGAGGGCGCGCGAGCGGTCGTCGGCCTCCCAGTGCTCGAAGAGGGCCCGCGTCGCGGGCGTGATGTCGGGCCTCCCCATGCTGCGCCAGGTTCGGAGAAGCCCTCGGATGCGATTGACGTGTCCGCTCTCGGTCTTCTTCTCCTCCAGGGCGTCGAAGAGCGAAGGTGCGGCCTTCTTCTTGGGCGTGGCGATGGGGAGGAAGTAGCTGCTCTCCCTGCGGCCGGGGTCGACGGCGTCGGTGATCTGGTTGTTGGCGTCGAAGCGGAAGTGCTTGGAGGGCTCGGCGTAAGGCGAATTCAGGATCGGATTGTTGAGGGAAGCGACCTTCGACATCGAGCGACTCCGTCTAAACTTCGACCGATCGGATCGGCCCGGACGGAATTCATTGTAACCGACGATTCGAAGGACCACGCAAGCGTGGGCCCGACGTTCGGCCAATCCTTCGCGTCACCCGTTTTGCCGAAGATGTCGGGGGTTTCGTTTGACGCGGTTGCGCAGGGGCCTCTTTCGCCCTTTTCCGGGTCGGAATCCGCACCCCTGCGACAGGGTATTGAATGGAGAGCCGAGGTCTTTTCGCTGGCTCCCTGGGCGAAGTTCGGGGCGAAAGCGACGCAGGTTTCTCGACATCACCGGAGGAGGCATGCCATGGACCTGCGTGAAAGCTTCACCCGACCATCGCCGATCGCGTGGCCATGTAAGAGTGGCCATGGCACCCGAGAACGATTCTCTTCCTGGATACGAGGAGCGGCGTCATCGAGTCGAAAGCGTCTTGAAATTGGTCGAACCAACCCAATTTCGGGGGGCGGTTTGGGTGACCCAATTGATTTCATTTCAAGGACTTATCGTGTCGCATCTGCGTGGGAACCACGCACGGACGAACCCAATCGAAGCCGGCCGGCCGGTTCGATGGGTGAAGGCGGGACGGGAAACGAGAAACGCCCCGGACGCGGCGGGGCGTCGGGGGCGTTTGGTGGTTGGTTGGTCGATCGGGGAGGGCTCAGTTGCGGGCGTCGGCTTCGGCCTTGTTGGCCATGTACCACTTGATGGTCTTGGCGAGGCCGGCTTCGAGGCTGGTGGGAGGACGCCAGTTGAGGACGGATTCCATCTTGGAGACGTCCAGCACCTTGCGCATGACGCCGTCGGGCTTGGTCTTGTCCCAGACGATCTCGCCTTCGAAGCGGGTCAGGCGGGCGACGATCTCGGAGAGCTCCTTGATCGTGGTGCCGACGCCGGTCCCCATGTTGAGGGGCTCGGTGTAGCCGCTGTCCAGCAGCCGGGCGGTCCCTTCGGCGGCGTCGCCCACGTAGATGAACTCGCGGACCGGAGCGCCGGTACCCCAGCAGACGACTTCCTTCTTCTTCTCGATGACGGCGTCGGCGAACTTCTTGATGAGGGCGGCGGCGACGTGGGAACGGTACTCGCCGAAGACGTCGTGCTCGCCGTAGAGGTTGGTGACGATCGGCATCTGGCCGACCATCCCGCAGCCCTTCTGGTAGGCCCGCATGCCGACTTCCATCACCTTCTTGGTGAAGCCGTAGGGCTCGACCGAGGGGTGGAGGGCGCCCGACCAGGAGTCGGACTCTTTCATGTCGCCGTTGACGGCACCGGCGTAGGCGCAGGCGGAGCCGATGGTCATGAACTTCTTCACGCCGACCTTGGAGGCGGCGTCGAGCAGGTTCACGCCCATCACGACGTTGCGCTGGAAGATCTGGATCGGCTCGGCGACGCAGATCCCCAGGCCGCCGTAGTACGCCGCGGAGTGGACGACGGTGGTCGGCTTGACCTGCTCCAGCGTGCGGAGCGTGGAGGCGGCGTCCATCAGGTTGAAGTCGGGCCGGCCGGGAGTGACGACGGTGTGGCCTCGGCCGCGAAGGGCCTCGGCGATGCGGCGGCCGAAGAAGCCGGTTCCACCGGTCAGCAAGATGCGCTCAGACATGGCGATCCTCGCAGGCGTTCCGGCGCGGGGAGCGTCGTCGAAGGTGCGGACGGCGCGTTCGGCACGCGAGGGAACGAGGGGGTGTTGCTCTTGATCCAAATCCATCCCTGTGGGGCCCGATGCGGAACCGAGCCCGTTCTCTGGACGGGGCGGAGTATAATCGAGTCTCCCTCGCGCGCCGAGACGAATCGCTTTCCGATGGAGCCCGCACGCATGGACCGGCAACAAACCAACCTCGATCTCTCGAGGCGGCAGTGGCTCTATCAGGCGTCCGCGGCGTTAGTTCTCGCCTCATCGGGCCTTTCGACCTCGTCCCAGGCCGCCGACCCACCGGCCGCGCCCGGGGAGGACGAGCGGATCGGCAAGATCGTGGAGAAGGCGAAGGATGCGGGGATCGCCCCATTCGGGGTTTCGCGGTCGACGCATTTTCTGGGCGTCGGCAACGCCCCGGACGACTTCCGGGCCGAAGCGCTCGAGGTCTGCGAGGGGATCGGCCGCGTCTTCCTCAAGCAGTTGCGCGATCGCGGGTTCAAGATCGACTATCCAACCGAGCGGATGATGGTCGTGATCCTGAAGGATGCGACCTCCTACGGCGCGTTCGTCGGCGGCGTGCCGATGCTGAACGTCGGCGGCCACTTCGACATGGACTCCGACCGGCTCGTGGTCTTCGACTTCCGGGCCGACGCCGCGCCGGGGGCGGCTCGCACGAACACGTTCGCACTCGTCCACGAGACGACTCACATGCTGAGCTATCACACGGGGCTTCTGACGCTCGCCCGGGATCCCGGCAAGTGCGTGAGCGAGGGGATCGCCGCGTACTTTGAGATGTGGCGGCCGACCGGCAATGCGCCCGTGGGCCGGATCAACCAACCCCGTCTGGAATCGATCCGCCGGGCCTCGCGTCAGGATGCGGTCGAGTGGATCGACACCGCCAAGCTGCTGACCACCGACGCTCTCTTCGACGAGGAGAAGACGGCCGAGCAGGCGTACGGTCAGGCCTGGTTGATGATGTACCACCTGCTGTCGTCGCGGTCGCTCTGGCCGAAGGTCGTCGACTGGTTCGGCGACCTCCGCGCGGGGAGCAGCGACCGGATCGCGACCCTGGAGAAGCACCTCGGGCCGATCGCGAAGCTCGACGACAGCCTGCGACGGCTGGGCCGGGAACTGGTTCGGGGCTGAGGCGATCAGCCCAGGACCGGATTGAGCCCCATGTTGGTGCGCATCTCGGCCCGCTGCTTCTCATAGTGCATGAGGAGCTTGCGGTCCTTGAAGTGCTGCCGCTCCTTGCGACGTTGGGCCTGGACGAAGTAGCGGCGCCAGGCGGCGCTGGTGAGTTCGCCCCGGCCGTCGTTGCGGAGCCGGACGCGGTTGGCGGGCTTCTCGCCGAAGGAGTCGACGATCTCGTCTCCCAGACAGACGAAGAACTGGCAGATGCCGGGGTCGCCCTGACGGGCGGAACGGCCGGCGAGCTGGCGGTCGATCCGGAGCGACTCGTTGCGCTCGGTGCCGATGACGTGGAGCCCGCCCAGATCGGCGACGCCCTCGCCCAGCTTGATGTCGGTGCCGCGGCCGGCCATGTTGGTGGCGACCGTGACCTTCCCCTTCTGACCGGCCTGAGCGACGATCTGGGCCTCGATCTCGTGGTTCTTGGCGTTGAGCACCTGGTGCTCGATGCCCGCCTCGGCCAGCAGGGCGCTGAGGTGCTCGGACTTCTCGATCGACCGCGTGCCGACGAGGACCGGAGCGCCCTTGCGGTTCCACTCGACGATCTGGTCGGCGACGGCCTGGAACTTCTCAAGCTCGTTGGAGAAGACCCGATCCGGCAGCCAGACGCGGGCGTTGCGGCGGTTGGTCGGGATCTGCATCACGCCGACCTTGTAGATCCGGCGAAGTTCGGCGGCGTCCGAGGTGATCGTGCCCGTCATGCCAGCGAGCTTCTTGAACCGCTTGAAGAAGTCCTGGACGGTCACGCGGGCGGCGGTGATCGTCTCCAGGGTGATCTCCAGCTTTTCCTTGGCCTGGATCGCCTGGTGGAGGCCGTCCTGCCACTGGCGGCCGGGCATCATACGGCCGGTGAACTCGTCGACAATGACGACCTCGCCGTCGTGGATGACGTAGTCGCGATCGCGGAGGTAGGCGATCTGAGCCCGCAAGGCGCGCTCGACGTACTCATACAGGCTGTCGACCGTCAGCATGACGAACGACGGATGCGCCGCCCGGGCCTGAACCTTGCGGCGGCCGGCGGCGGTGAGTTCGGCCTTCTTCTCGACCGGATCGTACTTGTAGTCCTTGATCCGGACGAGGGTCAGGGCGAGTTGGTCGGCGCCGTAGTAAGCGGAGGCCTCTTCCTGAGTCGGCTGGTTGTTGGCGCCGATGATGAGCGGGGTTCGGGCCTCGTCGATGAGGATGCTGTCGGCCTCGTCGACCATCGCGAAGTTGTGGCTGCGCTGGACGGGCTGTTCCCCCTCGCCGTGGTTCCCCTGGCCGAGGAACGCCTGCTCGAAGGACTTCCGCGTGGTGTCCCCCAACTGGAGCCGCTTCAACTCGTCCCGGAGGAAGTCGAAGCCCATCTCCTTGCTGGTGCCATAGGTGATGTCGCAGTTGTAGGCCCGGCGGCGCTCGTAGTCGGACATCCCGGTCTGGATGCAGCCGACGGTCAGGCCCAGATGGCGGTAGATCTGGCCCATCCACTCGGCGTCGCGGCGGGCGAGGTAGTCGTTGACGGTGACGACGTAAACGCCCTTGGCCGGCAGGGCGTTGAGCACGGCCGGCATGGTGGCGACCAGCGTCTTGCCTTCACCCGTTTCAAGCTCGGCGATGCAACTGTTGTGGATCGCGATGCCGCCGAGAACCTGGACGTCGAACTGGCGCTGGCCGATCGTCCGCTTGGCGGCCTCTCGGGTCAGGGCGAAGGCCTCGGGGAGAAGCCCGTTCAGCGAATCCCCCTGGCGAGCCCGAAGGCGAAGGGCGAGGGCCTTCTCTCGCAGCTCGGCGTCGGTCATCGGCTCGAACGTCGGCTCCAGAGCGTTGACGCGCTGGACTTGCACGGCGAACGAGGCGAAGCGTCCCGCCGACGTCGGCCCCGCGAGTCGGCCCACCTGGTTGATCCATCCGACGCCGAGTCGGTTTGCCATGGGTGCTTCCTCTGACTGGCCCAAGAGTCCCGATCGACGGTTCCGAAACGCCGCCGCAGGCGCAGAACGGATCCCGCCGTAGAGAATGGGACGTCGAGGAACGACGCCTTCCCGGGAATTCCGAAAGGAGGCCGTCTCTGGGGAATGGAGACGCTGGCTCAGGGGGGGGCGACCCGCGTGTAGATCATCCCGGTTCGGTTGAACGACCAGTAGTCCCCTGGTCGTTCCAACTTGACTTCGCCCTCCTTGGCTTGCTTCGCCAGCATGCCCCATTTCTCATCGGCCGAGGGCTCGCCGGACTTCTCATCGCCGGGTCCGTGGCCCCAGAGAATCAGGGCTCGCGTGGCCGTCTGGACGAACAGTCCGCGGTTGTTCGGGGGATTATCCGGGAGGATGGCGGTGATCCGAAGCGAAGGGTCAGTCTTGGCTTCGGACTCGCGGGAGGGGTCCAGAAGAAACCCGGCGAGCCGGGCGGCCTGAATCACCATCCGGTCGACGTCGGGGTCGGCGGTCTTCCAGATCAGGCCGACGCGGTCAGCGGCCGGGGCGACGAGGCTGCGGCCCGAGACGGCGATCAACCGTCCGATCTTCTCCGTATCGATGTCCTCCATCGGCAGGATGCAGCCCTCGCGGTCGAGGACTTGCTGAACGGCCCCCGCCGCCTGCACCCGGACGACCGGCTTGCGGTACGCCAGGCGGACGACCAGCGAGTGGGGAGGGAACTCAACCGACTCCACCCGCTCGACCCAGGGGAATTGCTTGAACGCTCCGGCCAGGCTTTCGGCGTCGACGTCCAGGACGGGGAGGACTTCCGGCTCCCGGGCGTTCTTGCGGACCCGTTCCAGGAACCCGGCCGCGCCGCCTCGAAAGCACTCGGGCGGCGGTACGGGGAGTTCGATGCGATCGAACGGAAGCTGGTACTGGGGCTGACGATGCAGCCAGGCGACGGCCGACTGGAGGGCGTGCCCGCCGGCATAGAAGAGGACGACCAGCAACGCGACGACGATCCCCGACGCGGCGGCGACCTTGCGGAGGTCCAGTCGGCTGGCGGCACGGGCGAGTTCAAATCGGCGAGGGGGGGGCGGGAAGTCCTCGCCGTCGTCGTCGCCGTCAGGGGCGACGATTCGGGTCCGGTTGCGGTACTCCATGTCCCCGGCTCCTCCCTGATCGCCCGGCGCGCAACGGCCCGGGCGCGATGGAACGCCGGCGGATCCCGCGTCGCGACGCCTCGCTCCGGACGTGTTCACCCTACCAGACCTGGAGCTGGAGTTCCAACTCGTAGCCGAACTGCTGCCAGACCCGCTGCTGGATCTGGTCGATCAGGTGGAGGACGTCTTCCGCCTTCGCGCCGGGGTGGGCGATGACGAAATTGGCGTGGCGGTCCGAAACCTCGGCCCCGCCGTGCCTCGTCCCCTTCAGGCCGGCCTGGTCGATCAGGGCGCCGGCGGAGATGTCCGGCGAGGGGTTCTTGAACATGAGGCCCGACGACTGATGGCCGTAGGGCTGGTTCTCCTTCTTGACGATCCAGATCTTCCGCATTCGACGGACGACGGCCTCGGGTTCCTCCCGGGTCAATTCGAACCGGGCGGAGAGGATGACGGGCTCGTCCAGGTTCGATTCCCGGTCGACGAAGCTGAGGTCGTCGCGCTCGCGCTGCTGGACCTCGAAGGAGGAGTCAAGCACGTCGACGCCGCCGACGAAGGGGCCGATCGCACCCTGGCGGCTGCCGGCGTTGCCGCGAAGGGCGCCGCCGACGGTGCCGGGGATGCCGGTGAGAACTTCCAACCCAGCCAGGCCCGCCCGCGCCGCCTGGGAAATCAGGGCGGTCAGCGGCACCGCGGCACCGGCGGTGATCGTTTCACCTTCGATGGCGACGTCGGAGAAGAAGGGGCTGTCCATGTGGACGACCAGGGCGTCAGTCCCCTGGTCGCGGACGAGGACGTTGGTCCCCCCTCCGAGCATCTTGACGGGGATGTTGGCCTCGGCGGCTCGACGCAAGACGGCGCGAAGGTTCTCGACCGTGTGGGGCTTGGCGAAGTAGGCAGCCGGCCCCCCGATGCGAAACCAAGTCAGCGGCGCCAGCGGGTAGTCCTCGGCGACGAACTCCTGGAATTCCTGAAAGGGATGCTGCAAGCGACGAACCCCAAACTGGCGACCATACGGACCTTGAGCCGGACGGGCGCATGGTAGCCGCAACCCGAAGGACCGTCAAGCGCGCGGAGCGCCTCCGGGGCGAGCCGTCGACGTCGGCGGGGCGTTGGTAGACGGCGAACCGCGGCGAGCCGTCGCGCCGGCCTTCGCACCCTTGGCCGCGTCGGCCTTGGAGATCGCCGTCGTCGGCGGTTCTGCCGGCGTCTTCGCCTTACGATATGCTGCCAGGGACCGACCCGCGTCGAGCCGCCATCCCGAGCCGTCGTCCCCCGTGAGGACCAGGGTGATGTCCACCGAGCCTCCCATCCGAGGGTCGATTGAGACGTCGTGCACGGAGATCCCGGTACGTCCCCCCGCGCTCTCCGGCTTGATCGAGGCGATCACCTCCGCGAGCCCTGGACCCGGGGATTCCGTCTTCCGCGCGACTTCGACCATCGGCGAGGTCGATCCCACGATGTCCGTCCGCCCCTGGAATTCGGGCTGCACCGCTTCCGAAAGTTCCTTCGCCGCGGCGGGGTCGACGGTGAGATCCTTCAACGCGTTGGGATCATTGTGGGCCAGGGCGCGAGCGACGGCCGTCGTCTGGTCGGTGAGCCCGACCGGTCCGCGTCCCCGAATGAACGGCCAGGCGATGACAGCCGCCACGAGCAACCCCAGGGCGATTGCAACCTTCGGCAGCGTGTCGTGGATCTTCTTCATGACGAGGTCGATTTCC
Source organism: Paludisphaera rhizosphaerae (assembly GCF_011065895.1). Lineage (NCBI taxonomy): Bacteria > Pseudomonadati > Planctomycetota > Planctomycetia > Isosphaerales > Isosphaeraceae > Paludisphaera > Paludisphaera rhizosphaerae. Next base: position 11,089 of record NZ_JAALCR010000022.1, read on the forward strand.
TCGTCGACATGATCGAACTCGTGCCCCGGCGTTTCGTGATGGACGGGTTCTTCGTCCTCGTCGTGGGGCGGTGGTCCAGGCAAAACCCTCTCATCCATCGTCAGATGGAAGGTCTTGAGGCACTTTTTGCAGATGAGGCGCTGGTTGATTTTCTCTTTCGGGATTCGACCTTCCGCGCCGCAGGAGGGGCAGTGCATGGCAATCACGGCGAGATTCCTCCTATCCTGGATTCGCGGGCGTTTCTCCTCAGTTGCTTCGGGGAATTCGCGCACGATCCCCCTGATATACATACGGGCGATCGGTCGGACTGTGTCGACCTCGGATGAATAAATCTGCGGATTTGCGTTTTAAAGATATCGGCCTTCGTCCCCTGTTCGGAAACCTTGGATCGAACATGAAGAGTATCGGACTCGCCGCATGCAACTCCGCCGCGCTCTGGACCTTGGCTCTCGCGGCGGCGGTTCTCTCAGGCTTGCTGATCGGCGTCGAGCCGGTCGGCGGCGACCCCGATCGGATGTACCGACCGATCAAGGCTGAGCTGGCGAAAAATCTTGCCGAGGGCCGCATCCCGTACTGGTCGGACAACGTCGGCCTGGGCTTCCCGCTGGTCGCCGAGAGCCATGCGGCAGCGTTCTATCCACCCAATCAGATCTTCTATCGCGTGCTCTCCGTCCCGGTCGCCTATCGCCTTTCCATGTTCCTGCATTATTTGATGATGGCGGGGGCGACGTTCGCCTATGGTCGTCGACTGGGGCTGACTCCTTATGGAGCGGGTCTGGCCGCGATCAGCTTCACCTTCTGCGGGTTCCAGTCGATCCACTCCAGCCACGAGTGGTCCTACCACGCACTCGCCTATCTACCGCTCGTGTTGCTGCTGGCTGACCTGGTTATGGCGGAGGGCCGGTGGATCTGGGTCGCCGGATTGGCGGCGGCTTATGGGATGCAGTTGACGGTGGGGCACTTCCAGGTGCAGTCCTGGACGGGAGGACTCGCAGCGGCGACGGCGCTCTGGCGGTGGCTTGGCTCGCCTCGCCAGATTGGGCGAGTGGGCATGGTGTTCCTCGGTCTGGTCTGGGGAGCGGCGATCGCCGCCGTTCAGCTTTCGCCAAGCTGGGAGCTGACGCGGTTCGTCGGGTTTGACGAGAGGCCGTTCCGCGAGCTGGCGTTCTTCGGCTTCCCGTTCGCTCATTGGGCCGAACTGATCGCGCCCTGTTGGCTGCGCGGGATCCCGGGAGGGCCGGAGGCTGGTTACTGGTACTCGCTGGGGACGACGGGCTATGAAGCCTGTCTCTATGTCGGGACCATCCCGCTGATCTTCGCGGTCGTGGGGCTCTTCGCGAAGGGCGATTCGGCAACGCGGTTCTGGACGCTCGTCGTCGCGATCACCTTCGCCCTGGCGATCATGCCGACGACCTGGCTGACCGGATATCAGTGGGTCGCTTCGATCCCCGGGATGGGACTGTTTCGTGCCCCCGGGCGATTCCTGGCGCTGACGAGCCTGGGGCTGGCCCTTCTCGCCGGCAAGGGGCTCGATTCGGCGAGTCGCCGCGGCCGGGCCTGGATCGGTCTGGGAGTCGCGGTTGGGCTTGCAGCGGTCGGAGCCTGGTGGATCGTCTCGTGGTCGATGCGGCCCGACCATGTCCGCGAGCTAGGCGGCGATCGACTCCTGATCCGGCTGGCGACGGCCGGCGGGGTCTGGCTCGTCGCGGCGATCCTGGCGGCGGTCTGGATCCGGGGAAGACTCGCGCCGCAGATTTTGCTGATCGCGACGGCGCTGGAACTGGGCGTCCTCTACTACACGTCGACGACCGACTGGGGATGGGCGGTGCCCGTGCCCGAATCAAGCCCCATCATGACACGCCTGGCCCAGGAGGAGGGCGTCGGCAAGGTGGCCGGGTTGCTGACCGACATGCCGATGCGGATCGGACTGGCTCCCCTCTACCCATACACGGGCTTCGCCGCGCCCGCGCCGCACCCGAGGCTGGAGGCTTTCGCCCAGCGCAAACCGCCGATCGGCAGCCGGCTCGACGAGCTTCGTTTCTTCGGCGCGACGCACGGCGTCTGGGACGGGCCGATCGACCCGTTCAACCTCGTCCCGAACACCTTCGAGACTATCCTGGAATCGCCCGACGAGGCGCTCGACCGCCTCGTTCACAAGGACCCAGGAATGCCTGCGCATGCGCTGTGGCGGCTGGTTCGGTTCAAGAATCCGATCCCCCCGGCGCGAGCTGCGCGGAAGGCTCGCTACGGCTGGAGCGAGGGGATGGGCTTCGCGAATGATCCTTCGGTCGTCACTTACGCCCGAGAGGATCAGTCGCCCCCCGGTCGTGAGCCGACCGCCAACGTGGCCGAGGTGGATTCATGGGACGGCCGAACCGCGAGCGTACGCCACGACGGTCCCTTCGACCTCGTCGTCAACCGGATGTTCTACCCCGGCTGGTTCTACTCGATCGACGGCGGTCCAGCCGAGCCCGTCGCGCGGGCAGTCTTCGGCATTCAGGCCGCACACGTTCCCGGCGCTGGGACGCATCAGGTGACGTTCAGCTATCAACCGACGCGCGTGTTCCCGGCTGTGGTCGTCAGTGGGACTTCCGTCGTGCTCGCGCTCGTCGTGCTCGGCCTGGGCGCCTTGCGGCGATCATCGCCGCCCGAAAACGACTCCCAGGGCCAGCAGGACGACGCCCAGAAGCATGGCCTGGGTGGCCGGGGCGAAGGTTCCGGCGAGGCTCTGGCTGGTTAGGCCGATCACCGGGGCGAAGAGCACGGCTGCCGCGGCGAGGTACGCGGCGAGCCCCACGCCTCGCGAGCGATACACGGCCGAGAGCAGCAGCAAAAGTCCGGCGACTCCCAGGTTGGCGGCGAAGATCGAACGGAACGGACCTGGGACCCAGTCGTCGCCGAGCGGCTTCGCAACCTGCGAGGCGTCGACGTTGGGGACGTCCACGTGGGTCTCGGCCAGGGCGTTCGGGTCGGCGTTCTCGGCCGACTTCTTGACGGCCTGCCCGATCTGGCTCGCCGCCTGCCCGACCTGTTCCAGGGTCACGACCTTATGCGTGTGCATCCAGTAGGCGAACGCCGCCAGCAGGACCGCGCCCAGCACCAGGCGTGGGAGGCGACCGAAGATGCGGTCGCTGAGTGAATCCAGCCGTTGCGCCAGCGGACCGGGGCCATCCTCGCGTCCGGCGAGGACCCGCTCGGGCTCCTCGATCGCGTCGCGGAGGTGCTGGGAGATCGTCGGTCCGGTCGCACCTGGAGCCAGGCTGCCGGCGCGGAGCGCGACCTGCTCGTCGCGCCACTCGGCGGCTGCGGCGATCAGGGCTCGCGAGACTCGCCACGAGTGCCGGCGGGCCGTCATGAGGTTCACGCCCTCGGCCTCGAACCTGGCCTCCTCGACGTCCTGGAAGAGTCGCCGGAGCCGGGCGTCGCGACGCATCTCGACGACGGCCGTCAGCAGCCGTTCGAGCCTCCCCGACCACCATCGCCGGCCCTCGCCGCTGGGGGCGGTCGGATCGTGCAGAGCGCGGAGGCGTTCGGCGGACAGGGCTCGCTCGCCGAAGACGCCCGCGAAGAGGGGCTCCCAGCCTCGACCTGCCGTTGCGATCAGAGCGTCGCGCAGACGCTGTTCGTCGGCGCCGGCGTCGCGGAGTCGCTTCAGAGGCTCTTTCACTCGGGCGACCGCCTCGTCTCGGTCGGCCAGGTAGGGCTTCTCGACGAAATGGCGGAAGCCCGCGATGAGCGCCCCAACGCAGATCCCCAGGAAGATCAAGGAGCCAAGGAACCCCCCGTAGATCGTCATCCCCAGCAGCAGAACGGCGACGACTCCCGAGGCGATCCACGATCGAAGCCCGTTCCCCAGGAAGACGTGGCGAAGGGTGTCGACGAGGCCCGAGGGCCGTAGCGATCTCAGGGCGAACGCCAGCGCTCCGGTGGTGAGCAGGCCGAAGCCGCCGACGACGATCAGGGGACGGAACGCTCGCATCGCGAGCAGGAGCAGCAGGAACGCCAGCCAGGCGCCGCCGGCGGCCATCAGAATCCGGCTTCGCAGTTTCGCCGAGGGAGAGTCGATCGTCTGCGCGGCGGCTTCGCGAACGGCCTGGCGATACTCTTCCTCGACGGCCGCCGTCTTCCCCTGGGGAAGCCCCAAGGCATTCTCCAGCACGTCGACGACGACGTTCATGCTCGGGTAGCGTTCCTCGGGCGTCTTGCGGACCATAGTCAGGATGACGTCGGAGATCCTGGGAGGAATTCCGGGGGCGAACTCCTGCGGCGGGATGACCTCGTCCGCCTGGTGGCTGGCGATCAACTCCGTCGCCGAAGGCCGGACGAACGGCGGCCGGCCAGCCACAAGCTGGTAGAACGTGCAGCCCAGCGAGTAGACGTCCGCGCGGCCGTCGATGATGAGGGCGTGGCGAGCCTGCTCCGGAGCCATGTAAACGGGCGACCCGGCCGTGACCCGCGCGACGCTCCGCGTGGTCGGAGCGTCCTCGGCGACGGTCCTTCCCTTGCCGCGTGGGCCCTTCGAGCCGGCGGCGTCGCGGGCGCTCTCGGCCGCGGCGAGCGACGGCGTCGTCTCCAGCCCAAGGTCGTCCACAACGACTAGGCCGTCGGGGGTGACTCGGAGGTTCTCGGGCTTGATGTCGCGGTGCCAGATCCCCTGTTCGTGGGCGACGGAAAGCCCTCGCGCCGCCTGGAGGATCCACGCGGCGGCCAGACGAGGCTCGATCTTGCCGCGCCGGGCCAACTCCTCGGCGAGCGAGGCGCCGGGGACGTACTCCATTGCGGTGAACGTCGAGGAGCCGTCGCGGCCGATGTCGACGATCGGGATCAGGTGGGGGCTCGAAAGCTGGGCCGTCGCCAGGGCCTCGCGCAGGAAGCGTTCGACGAAGATCGCGTCGCGGCCTCGATCGGCGGCGATCACCTTCAGCACGACCCTCCCCGCGAGCGACAGCGGCCGGGCGAGCAACGATTTGCCTCTCGGCCCGTGCCCCAGGAGCTTCAGCACCAGGCAATTGGCGAGAAACCGCGGCGTCCCGCGCGGCAGACGGCTGTAGCCGGGTTCGAGCGTGGCGGCGTCCAGGTTGGTCGGGATCGCCTCCAGCGAGGGCTCAGAGGCTTCCGCGGGCGGCGGCGACGCCTTGAGCATCTCGACGCTCGGAGCGTTCCCTTCCGCCTCCGGGATCGTCAGCGCGAACGCCTGGTGACAGCTTGGGCACTTCGGCGTGAACCGGCCGGGGAGGACGTCCACGATCCGGATAGGATGCCGGCACGACGGGCAGTGGATCACCAACGCTCAAACCCTCCGACGCTCGCCCTGAGTCGCGTCACGAACCCCAGGGGTCTTCGATGCTCTTGTGCTGGCGCGAGGATGCGAGCGCCGCTTCCAGGATACGCACGACGTCGCGAGCCTGTTCGGCTGTCACCGCCAGAGGCTCGCCTTCGAGCAGGTGCGCCGCCACATTGGAATAATAGCCGTCCCAGTGCGATCGAACCGAGGGGAGTCGGCGACGGACCGTCTCGGGATCTCGGGTGGCTGGGTCGGCGTCGGCCGCCGTGCTCAGGAGCCCTTGCTGACTCTCGGTTTCGTCCGCGCGGTCGATGTCGCCGGCGCGGAGGGCGTCCTCCTGCGGGTCGACGCCGTATTTGACGTAGCCGCCCGTTGTCCCGACGACCCACCACCTGGGGCGGTCGATCCGGCAGATCCGGCTGGTCTCGGCCTGGAAGACGGCGTGGTCGAACTCCAGGATCATCCGGCCGTGGCCGCCGATGTCCACGCCTTCCCACGGGCTCTCGAAGAGCCAGGACGTCACCCGCCGGCAGGGGCCCAGGCCCAGTTGCAGGGCGTGGTCCACCATGTGCGCCCCCCAGTCGTGGAGGATCGTCCCCGACGCCCCCACTTCGCCGCGCCAGCCTTGCGGCGCCTTGAACCGGCAGACGGCGCTCTCGATCAGCAGCGGCCGGCCGATCGTCCCGTCTTCGAAGAGCTTGCGGATGGTCGAAAAATCCCAGTCCCACCGCCGGTTGTGGAAGACCGAGAGCATCCGGCCTGAACGGTCGCGGGCCTCGATCATCCGGTCGGCCTCGGCTGTCGTCAGCGCCATGACCTTGTCGACGACGCAGTGTCGACCGGCTTCCAGCGTCTGGATCGTCTGCTCGGCGTGGACGTCGTGCGGAGTCGCCAGGACGACCAACTCGACGGCCGGATCCGCCAGGGCGTCATCGAGGCTTTCGAACGTTCGCACGCCATGCTCGGCCTCGGCGCGGGCGCGGACCTCGGGCTTACGCGCGACGACGCCGTAGAGCCTCAGCGCCGGCTGTCGTCGAATCAAAGGGGAGTGCAACTCCCGCCCCGCCATGCCGTAGCCCACCACCACCGTATTCATGAAAAGCGATCCCACGAGCGCAGTCGGACCCCGAGACGTGCCTCGTCCCTCACGCCGACATTACTAGTATTTCCGACCCGGCGCGACGACGCGAGACCACTCTCCGACAACTGGTTAGATCAACTAAGGAATTAAACCTACATTTGCCTGACCCCTGACGCTGCAACAGGTTCCGTCTATTCAATCGGAGAAATTCGATTTGACCTCGGGGCTGAGGGGAACGATAATGGAATGATCACGTGGAGGATGATGCAGGTCGGCCGAAGGCGCCCGAACCCTCCCATCGGGCTGCGCCTGTCCCCCTGCTGGAATCCCCGACGTGGATTTCAGATTAGTACAAGCGAATGGTTCAAGAGACCGGAAAGGGAGACGCGATGGTCGCTTTGCATCGAGACGAGCCCCGGATCAATGGGCCTCTGCCCGGCCCCAAGAGCGAGGCCTGGCTTGAGCGCGACGACCGCGTGATGTCCCCGTCGTACACGCGCACTTACCCGCTGGTCGTGCGCCGGGCGAAGGGGGCGATGATCGAGGACATGGACGGCAATCGGTTCCTCGACTTCACCGCGGGGATCGCGGTGACGAACGTCGGCCACTCGCACCCGAAGGTGGTGCAGGCGATCGTCCGCCAGAGCAAGCGGCTGATCCACATGTCGGGGACCGACTTCTATTACGCTCCGCAGATCAAGCTGGCGGAGAAGCTGGCGGCGATCGCGCCGGGGACGACCCCGAAGCGCGTCTTTTACACCAACAGTGGGGCCGAGTCGATCGAGGCGGCCCTGAAGCTCTCGCGCAAGCATACGAGGCGGCCGCGCGTCGTGGCGTTCCTGCGGGCTTTCCACGGGCGGACCTACGGCGCGATGTCGCTGTCGGCGTCGAAGCCGCTCCACCGCCAGGGATTCGCCCCGCTGGTGGCCGACATCCACCACGCCGTCTACAACGACCTGGAGAGCGTCGAGCGTCTGTTCAAGACGGTCTGCTCGCCCGAGGAGACGGCGGCGATCTTCGTCGAGCCGATCCAGGGTGAGGGGGGCTACATCGTCCCTGACGCCAACTTCCTGCCGGGCCTGCGGAAAATCTGCGACCAGCACGGCATTTTGCTGGTGGTCGACGAGATCCAGGCTGGTTTCGGCCGCACCGGAAAGATGTTCGCCTGCGAGCACTGGGGCGTCGAGCCGGACATCCTTTGCCTGGCGAAGGGGATTGCCAACGGTCTGCCGCTGGGCGCAATCGTCGCCAAGGCGGACGTGATGGACTGGCCGCCGGGAAGCCATGCCTCCACCTTCGGCGGCAACCCTGTCGCCTGCGCGGCCGCGCTGGAGTCGATCAAGCTGCTTCAGGGGAAATACATTCGCAACGCCGTGACGCGTGGGGCGCAGTTGACCGAGGGGCTCAAGAGGCTGGCCGCGGCGAATCCGGGCCTCGTCCGCGAGGTTCGCGGCAAGGGGCTGATGATCGGCATGGAGGTTCAGAGCGAGGATGGCAAGCCCGCGCCGGGGCTTCGGGACCAGATCATCGACTCGGCATTCTACCGAGGACTGCTGCTGCTCCCCTGCGGCCCCAGCACCGTGCGGTTCTGCCCCCCCTTGTGCCTGACCTCGCGCCAGGTTGAAATCGGCCTGGACCTGTTGGCCGCCGCCGTGGCGGACGTGCAAACGGCCGACAAGGCGGGCGTCTAACGCCCTCTCCCCGAGCAGGAGCATCGTGATGGCGACCGCGACCGAGCACGAGAAGACCGCCTCGTTCCAGTGGCGGCGCTGGCCTGAAACCGAGGCCCTGATCGACGAGTTGACGCAACAGGCCCTGTCCCGGAATGCGTTCGCCCAGGCCCTGGCCGAACGACTGATGCCCGAGACGGGGACCATCTTCCAGAACTGGCTCGACCATTTCGTCGTCGCGGGCCCGCCTTCGTTCGCCAACCGGCTGACGACGTTGGGCTACGAGCGCACCGCCGACACCCACGGCGTCGGCGTCCCGGTCTATGCACATCCGGGGGGCGTCTTCCCCCGGATCGCCGTTGGGCCGAGGCCCGGAGGCGGCGAGGCCGTGGTTAAGGACGTCGGGATCAAGGTCGAGTCCGTCGCCGCCTTCTCCGGGGCCCACGACCTGGGCCTGAAGATCCAGGGCTACCCCATGGGCCCCTTGCGCACGGCTCGCGTGCCGGGAGAGGGGACCGACCTCGTGGTCGTGGAGCGTCGGGCTTATCTCGGCTTCGAGAACTTCCCTAGCGACGCCGCCCGCGAGGGCCGGATGAAGCCCCACGCGGCGCGAGAGGCGCTGGCCGCTCGTGACCTCTGGGTCGCGCGTCGCCGCCGGTTCGAAGACGACGCCGAGGGCTTCGCTGTCACCGAAGCATTGGTCGACAAAGTCATCGAAACGGCCGGGTCACGCGACCTGGCCTGCCATCTCATCTTCGAGGTCGAACGGGATTACTGGCAGTCGCGCAATCGTGCGGCGCAGGTTCAGAAGGCCCGTCAGGACAAGCTGGGGCTGGGGTGGGCGAACCACGACCACCACACCTTCCGAAGCTCGCGGCGGTTCTTCCCCAACCTGATCCGGATCTTCACGAAGCTCGGCTTCTTCCTCCGCGAGAGTTTCCACGCCGGTGAACACGCGGGCTGGGGCGCGCAGGTGCTGGAGCATCCCACGACCGGCATCGTCATCTTCGCGGATCTCGACTTGGCCCCCGAGGAGGCCACCCAGGACTTCTCCCACATGTCGCTCCCCGACCTGGCCAGGCCGGGGACGGTCGGCCTGTGGGTCGCGCTTCATGGCGAGTCGATCCTCGACTCCGGCATGCACCATCTGGAGGCTCAGTTCGAGTTCGACGCCCTCCGCGACGGCCTCAAGGCCCAGGCGGGCATCGAGACGATGAAGCCGTTCTCCGACTTCCCCTTCCTCCGTCAGGCCTTCACCGCCGGCGAGCGCTGGGCCGTCTCAGCCCGCCGGGCGGGCCGGGCCCTGGCCGAGGGCTGGATCACCCATGAGCAGCACGACAAGTTCCTCCGCGAGGGGACCATCGGCAGCCATCTGGAGAACCTCCAGCGCCGCGAGGGCTACAAGGGCTTCAACCAGCAGGCCGTCAGCGCGATCATCGCGGCGACGGATCCCCGGCTCCACTGAGTGAGCCGTCGCAGGTCGTTACCGGCCCATGCTTTGAATGAGAGGCTGACGGAAGCCACAGATAGATACAGATGAACGCGGATAAAACTCATGGGGAGAAGCAGGAGAGGCGAACACTCAATGGCGTCCTTCTCCTCATCGGTCTCCATCCGTGTTCATCTGTGGCCGCTCTCCTCATGGAGGGTAGGAGCGTTCCCCAGGATAACGGTCGACTGACGGTGGCTTAAGGACTGGCCGACCGTCAGGGCGTGACGACAGCCAGACCCGGCTTGCCCTGCGGGGCCCGGTCTTTCTCGGCCGAGAGGAGTTCGATCTCCGCCTTCAGGGCCTGGGCGCGGGCCTGGGCGGCGGCGACGGCCTGGGTCTTGTCGGCGACCGCCTTGTCGGCGGCGTTTTTGGCGGCGGTCGCGGCGTCGACCTTGGTCTTGAGGGCGGCGACGTTCGCGACGGCGGACTGGGCGGCGGTGCGGGCTTCGGCCAGCACCTTGTCGGCCTCGGCCTTCTCCGCTTCGAACCGCTTGACGATGTCGGTCGCGGCGGTCAGGCCGAGGGTCGCAGCCTTCGTTCGGACCACGGTTGCCGGCAGCCCCTGGGGCGCGGCGGCCTTGGCGGCGGCGGCCTGCTTGACGCTCGCGGTGGCCGTCGAGCGGGTCGAGCCGGCGGCGGCGAGGGCCTGGATCAACTCGTTCGACCGCTGGGCGCAACGGGCCAACTCCTCGGCGGCCTTGGCGGCGGCGTCGGGATCGGCGGCGTTCTTGACGGCCTCGACGGCTGCGGCGAGGGCGGCGTCGTTGCCGGCCTTGTCGGCGAGCGCCTTGTCGAGGGCTGCCTTGGTCGCCTCCAGCGCGGCGATCGCGGCCTTCTCGGCGGCGTCGGCGTCGGCCACAACCTTCTCGGCGGCGGCCTGGGCGGCGCGGGCTTGTTCGGCGATCTGGCCGGCGGCCTGCGCGGTCTGAGAGGCGTCGGCGACGGCGTCAGTCTTCAGCTTGACGGCGCCTTCGCGCTCGGCGACCACCGCAGCCTGCTTGGCTGAGGCTTGTTCGCCTGCGGCGAGTTCGGCCTGGGCCGTTTTCAGAGCCTCCGTTGGAGGACCGACGGCGGCCTGGAGTGCGGGGACTTCCTTGGTCAACGCCTCGGCCTCGGCGGATGCGGCGACTTGCGCGGCGCGGGCCTGGTCGATGCGGACGACGACCGGCGCTGGGTTGGGGGCGAGCGTGGCGAGCCGCGAGCCGCTCTTGGCGTCCCACATTCGGATTTCGCCCGACCACTGCGAGCCGGCGACGACTCCCGCGTCATGCGTCAGGGCCACGGCGAGCGCCAGGTCGCTGAAGGGCTCGAATTCCTTCTGCTTGCCGCCGTTGGCGTCCCAGAGTCGGACGATGTGGTCGCGACCGGCGGAAACGAGTCGGCCGTCCTTGGCGAACTGGACGGCGGCGACGCCCCCCTTGTTCGCCGAGATGTTCTTGATCGCCTTGCCTTCGTTCATCTCCCAGAGCCGGACGGTGCCGTCCTCGCTGGACGAGGCCAGGACGTTCGAGTCGAGCCGCCAGGAGACGCCCGTAATGGCCAGGGTGTGCCCGCGAAGCTCCTGGTATTCCCGCCCGGTCGCGGCTTCCCAGACCAGGAGGCCGTTGTTGCGGTCGCCGCTGGCGAGCAGAACGCCGTCGGGGCTGAACTCCAGGGCGGTGACCCAGTCGGTGTGCTTTTTGATCTCGTAGAGCGACGATCCGTCGGCCGTGCTGTAGACGCGGACGATCCGTCCCGGGCCGCCCAGGGCGACCATCGACTGGTCCGGGCTGACGTCGGCGGCGAGGACCGCGTCGTATTCCTTGCCGACCTCGAACACCCGCTCGCCCGTCTTGACGTTGAAGCCGACCGCGATGCCCGACTGGCCTCCGCGCCCGCCGCCGACCAGCAGCACGTCGCCGTTGCGGCTGAACTTGAGGACGTGGATCGTCCCTTCGGGGAAGGGGAGAACGCCCATCAGGTGAGCGTCGGTCGTGCGGTAGAGCAGAACCTGTTTGTGCCCGCCGACGGCCAGCAGCGGGGACCAGGGGCTGGCGGCCAGCGCGACGACCGCGCCGGGGTGGGCGTCGGGCGTGAAGGGCTCGACGACCAGGTTCTGCGGCATGGCCGGCTCGCCGGCCGGCTTGCCCATGGCGGCGGGGTCGAGCTTCATCTCGTTCTTCGGCTTGGCCTTGGCGGCGACCTTGCTTCCGGACGACTCCAACGCACCGCCTTCGATCCACTTCCGGATCATCTCGATCTCAGCGTCGGGGATCTTGCCGGCGTTGGGGGGCATCTTGGGTTCTTCGGTCTGGAGCACGACCTGGAGGAGCGTGCTGCCGTCGGCGTCGCCGGCCTGGATCACCTGGCCTGACCCGCCTCCTTGCATCGCGCCGCCGAAGGTCTCCAGATTGAGGCCCCCCTTGGCCTTGTCCGGGTTGTGACACGACCCGCAGCGGTTGCGGAAGATCTGCGAGACGTGGTCGGTGAAATTGACCTTCGCTCCCTCCTCGGCGCGGACGACGGCGGGGACGAGGGCGAGGATCAGGGAGGCCGAAAGCAGGGTCGTCGCGTTTCGGTGTCGCATGGCGGCGGACCTCTCGGGGCGGCGGGCTTCAGTCGGGGCGGCGTCGCGTCGGCGGATCAATGGTTGAACAGGAATTCGCGGCTGTTGAGCAGGGCCCAGAAGACGTCGCCGAGCGCCTGGGCCTGGTCGGTGGCCTGGGTCAGAACGGGGGTCAGCTTGGCCAGTTCCTCGGGAGTCGGGCGGCGTGAGAAGCACCGGACGTAGAGGTCGGTCAGCCGCTCTTCGGGAGTCTGTCTGGCCTTCATCAACTCGGTGATCACGCCGCCTTGCTGGATCTTGGCGTTGACCGTGTCGCCGTTGAGCAGGTGCAGGGCCTGGGAGAGCGTGGGCTCCATCTTCACCTCGCAAGAGCAGGGGGTCTCGCGAGTGGCCCGGCCGAAGGTGGTCAGGAAGTAGGTGGAGCTGTTGCCGTCGGCGATCTGGACGGCCCGGGCACCAAGCGGCAGGCCGCGGAACTTGTCCTTGGTGTTGGTGACGTGGCTGATCGAGTCGAGCAGGTTCTCGGCCTTGATCCGGCGCACCAGGGCGTGGGCGAAGTTCTTCTCGTCGCTGGCGTTGCTCTCGTTGCGGCGAGTCGTTCGCTGGTACGCCCGCGAGTTGCAGATGTCGCGGACGAGAGCCTTGAGGTTGTAGTTGGTCTCTGTGAACCGCTTGCCCAGGGCTTCCAGCAGCTCGGGGTTCGAGGCCGGGTTGCTGACGCGGAAGTCGTCGACGGGTTCCACGATCCCGACGCCCATGAAGTGCGCCCAGACGCGGTTGGCGAACGACGTGGCGAACCAGGGATTCTTGGGGGAGGCCAGCCACTCCGCCAGGATGACCCGACGATCCTTGCCGGCGACGTCCGGCGTCTCGCCGCCGAGGAACTTGGGCTTCATGACGCGATTGCCGACGGGGTGCTTCATCTCGCCGCCGCCGGAGTTGAAGACGATCAACTCGCGGTAGTCCTCACCCTGCTTGCGGCCGATCTGGGAGAAGAACGCGGCGAAGCTGTAATAGTCGTCCTGGGTCCAGCGGTCGAACGGGTGGTTGTGGCACTGGGCGCACTGAATCCGCATGCCCATGAAGACCTGGGCCACGTTCTCCGTCAGGGGGAGCGTCTGGGTCTCGGTCTGGTAGAAGTTCGTCGCCGGGTTCTTGAACGTGCCCCCGTTCGCTCCCAGGAGCGCCTGGACCATCTGGTCCATCGGCATGTCCTTCGACAGTTGCTCGACGAGCCAGTTGTAGTACAGGAACATCGACTTGTAGCTGACGGTGTTCGTGGTCCGGATCTGGAGCAGCTCGGCCCACTTGCTGACCCAGATCTCGGAGAACTCCTTGCGCTGGAGGAGTTCGTCGACAAGCTTGGCCCGCTTCTCGGGATCGTTCGAGGTCATGAAACGCTCGAAGTCCTCGACCGTCGGCGGGACGCCGACGACGTCAAGGTGGACCCGACGGCAGAAGACGGCGTCGTCGCAGACGTCGGAGGGGGCGATCCGCAGCTTGCGGAGCTTGTCCGCCACGAGTTCATCGACGTAGTTGCCGGTCGACTCGTCGGGGTAAGAGAACTGGAGCCCCTTGGGCAGAACGATGAACTGGGAGCCGACGGTGTACGTGTCGAACCGCGCCATGACGAAGGCTTCGCCACGCTCGCCGGCCTTCACCAACCCATCCTGACCGACGGCGGCCGAGGTCTCATTGTTGGTCAGGAAGACGGCCATATTGGTGACGTCGCGGTCGGAGCCGTCCGAGTACTTGGCCAGGACGGTCAACTGCTGCTTGGATCCCTTGCCGTCGAGGACGCCCCCCTTGGGGTAGAGTTCGACGCCGACGACCTTCGGGAGCTTGGCGACGTCGTCGTTAGAGGCCCCGGCGCTGATCCATTCGTGGACGGTGCGATACAGCTCGCTGTCGACCTCGAATCGCTTGCCGCCGGTGTGCTGGACCGCGCCGACGGACTTCTCTAGCAGCGTGCTGTCGGCGGGGACGGCCGTGTTGATGCGGCGGCCAACCATCTCGCGGGTCAGGCGGAAGTGGTCGCCCTCGGGGTCGAAGCCGAAGAGGGAGATCCGGAAGCCGTCTTTGCCGCGGGCCGCCCCGTGGCAACTGCCGGTGTTGCAGCCGGCCCGCATGAAGACGGGCATCACGTCGAGCCGGAAGCTCAGCGGCTCGGTGGCGACGGCCTTCGCCACCTTGATGGGAATCGTCGCCGTCTTGTCGCCGAAGGCGACGGCCAGAGTGCTCTGACCGTCCTTGGCGGCGCGGAACGTGGCGCCGTCGCGGGCGACGAGGGACGGGTCGGCCGGCGTCAGGCTCGCCGCGTGGGTCAGGTCGCGCGTCAGGCCGTCGGCGTAGAGGCCCTGAACGACGATCGACTGACGGTCGCGGGTCGTCGTCAGATCGACGGCGTCTGGGAAGACGCGGATCTCGACGAGCCCGGCGGTCGGGGTCGGTTCGGGGGCGAAGGGATCGTCGGGGATCGGCGAGGGATCGCCGGCGACGGCGACGCCCAGAGACAGGCCGCCGAGGACGAGGCCGGCGAAGAGCCTCCGGAACGCTCGGGTCGAGGGGTTCGACTGGATCATCACGAGGTCGTCCTCAATCTGGGGCCGTTGCGGTTCGTCGTCTTCGTCGTCGTCGTGTTCTTGAGGCGGCGTCAGGGATTCGCGCCGGCCTTTTGTTTGGCTTCCAGCCGAAGCTTCTCCAGGCGGCTCAGCGGCTTGGCCGGGGCTTCCGCGGGTTTGGCGGCCTGAGCCGGGGCCGGCGCTGCCGCGGGGGCGGCCGCGGCCGGCTTGGGGGGCAGGGGAGCGTCGATCTGGAGCGTCCCGGTGCCGATGTTGTGGGTGATCGGCTCGCCGTCCTGGGTGACGACCACCTGGCAGAACAGGTTGGCGTGCTTGCCCACGGGCGAGGCCGGGTCGGTCTTGATATGGAACGTCAGGTCGGTCGAATCCTTGGTGATCTTCTTGGCGTCGGTCGTCGCCTTGTTCGGCAGGCCGATCAGCGTGACGGACGCTTCCCCGGGGAAGTCGACGTTCTTGGAGACGGTGACGGCCATGTCCGTCTCCTTCCCCTGTTCGACGCTGGCGTTCTGGAAGGCCAGACCGACGTAGGGGGCGGCGATCGTCAGGTCGG
This sequence comes from Paludisphaera rhizosphaerae, assembly GCF_011065895.1. NCBI lineage: Bacteria > Pseudomonadati > Planctomycetota > Planctomycetia > Isosphaerales > Isosphaeraceae > Paludisphaera > Paludisphaera rhizosphaerae. The sequence goes on from NZ_JAALCR010000022.1 coordinate 26,293, forward strand.
CAAGCTGCGAGGAGACCATCACCGGGCCGCCGGGGCCGGTCCCCGTGCCGTTGACGACGATCTTCCAGGTCCGCAACTCGGCGTTGCCGTCGGCGTTGATCGGGATCACGGCCTCATCCTGGCCCTCGGGGATTGCTATGCCGCCGCCGGAGCCGACGCCGGGAGGGTTCCACGGGAGGGAGACGGCGATGGCCGCCTTGAAGTCGGGCTTGCGGATCGCCCGGACCTTCAGCCCCATCTGCCCGCTGCGGACGAGCGGGGCCTTGGGCTGGACGATCTCCAGGGCGAAGGGAGATTCCTCGGTCGCAGCGACGGCCAGGCGGTCGACCGACCGGGACCACATGATGATCCCGTTGTTGTTCGGCGCCAGCACGAAGGCCGAAAGGGTGTCGAAGTGGGACTTCACCTTCACGTTCGGGTCGACCGACTTGCCGACGACCTCGACGAGCGCGCCAGCGGGGGCGGCGTCGGGCTTCGCCTTGAACAGGATCGGCACGAGCGCCTGGCTGGCGGCGAGAGGCGGGATCTCCACCTCGACTCCCGGCGGCAGGCCGTCGATGCTGAACTGAACTTCGCCGCCGAAGTCGGTCCGGCTCCCCTGGATGAGGATCGCCTGCCGTCCCCCCTTGGGGACGCTCACCGCCATGACGCCGGTTCCGAGCATGATCTGCTCGGCCGGGGTGGAGACGGTCAGGCTGGGCTCGGGCGTGGTGACCTCGATCCGGTAGATGTAGTCGGGGCCCCCCTTCTTGAGCTGGTCGACGATCGAGACGACGTATTCGCCGTCGTCGGGGAGGGTCTGCCGGATATAGCTGTCGGGACCGTTGGAATCGTCGCTGCCGGCGATCGCCCCGCCCCCCTTCTTGGCGATGTAGAGGACCGAGTCAATCGGCGAACGGAGCTTGCGGCCGAGGACGCGGAGGTCGAAGACCTGGCCCTTCTTGCCCGTGAAGACGAAGTGGTCGGCGTCGCCCGCCTTCCCGAGGACGCCGTTGAGGGCGGCCGGGGCGGTGAAGGGGGTGGCGGTCGCCTGGTCGTCGTTGGGCTCAACCTCCAGCACGTTGTCGAGTTCGGCCAGCCGGAAGGCGTTCGGGGTGGGAGAGAACCCCTTGTCGTCCTGGCGTTGAACGCCCCACCCCGCGCGGGTCTCGGCCGGAAGGGCGACCTCGGAAGACGCCTCGCCGGCGGGGTCGCCGATCCATTTGACGGCGAGCTTCTGGTTGGGTCGGCCGCCGGGAGGGTAAACGCCCGTGGACCTGGGGAAGTTCCCGACGTGCAGGCGGTAGAGACAATTGGCGTTGCCGGCGTAAGCGCTTTCGCGGACCTGGACGATGTACTTGCCGTCCTCTGGGGCGACGATCGAAGCGAAGGCGTCCTGCCAGAGCAGGGCGGCGTCGTCGCTGGAGGCCAACTCGAACCGCTTGGCGTTGAGGATGGCGACGTAGGGGTCGAACAGCGTGATCCCCAGCCGCATCCCCTCGACCTCGGCGGAGATCCGTTCCCCCTTCTTGGCCTCCACGACGAAGTAATCGACGTCCTCATTCTCGGCGACGCCGTTGACCACCACGTTCATCGGGATCGACTGGGGCGCTTCGAAGTCGTTGTTGGGCTCTTTCTCGGACACCTCGGGCATCGCGCCGACGCTGAAGCCCCTCAGTTCGCTGACGCCGGTCGCGGTGCGGACCCGCAGGTCGCGGAAGCCCAACGGAGCGTCGGCAGAGATCTTGACCTTCGCCTTGAAGCTGTTGTCGTCGATCTTGGTGATGCCGGTCGCCGTGACTCCCGGCTGATAGAACATCACCTCCTGGGCGTCGCCGAGCCGGGCGCCGGAGAAGACGACCTCGACTTCCGCGCCCCGCTGACCTCCCATCGGGCGGACGGCGGTCAGGCTGGGGGAGGATGCGATGGCGGTGGTCGCAAGGGCGAGGACCGTCGCCGTCGCGGCGAGCAGCGGGAACGATCGCGGGCGGGGCTGACGCATGATCGAGGCTCTCGGGGGGGCTGTCGGGGGGCCGATCAGGGCGGGAGTGGGAGAGTCCCGGGCGGGCGTCGGCGTCGACGCCCGCCGCCTCGGACGAACAATCAGGTCAGGCGAGCAGTTCCTTCACGACCTTGCCGCCGTCGACGATCTCGATGGGGCGATCGCCGGGGGCCATCAGCTCCTTATCGGCGACGATCCCCATCATGTGGTAGACCGTGGTCGCCAGGTCTTCGGGCCCGAGCGGGTCGTTTTCGGGCTCGGTCGCGGTCGCGTTGGACGACCCGTAGATCAAGCCCTTCTTGGCGCCGCCGCCGGCGAGAACCACGTTGAAGACCTTCGGCCAGTGGTCGCGGCCGCCGTCGCGGTTGATCTTGGGGGTCCGGCCGAACTCGCTGGAGACCATGACGAGCGTGCGGTCCAGCAAACCCTGACGGTCCAGGTCGCGGATCAGGGCGGCGAAGGCCTGGTCGAAGGCCGGCATCTGCCGCTTCATCCCGGAAACGATCTGGTTGTGGAGGTCCCAGCTGCCGTATTCGAGCGTCACCATCCGGACGCCGGCGGCGACCAGACGACGGGCCATCAGCATGCGCTGGCCGGCCGGGTTGCGGCCGTACTCGTCGCGAATCGCGTCGGGTTCGGCCGAGATGTCGAACGCCTCGCGAGCCTTCTGCGAGCTGATCAGGCTGTACGCCCGGTCGTAGAAGGTGTCCATCGCGTTGATGTTGTCGCTTTTTTCACGCTCGCGGAAGTACTCGTTGACGGTGTCGAGCACCTTTCGACGCGAGCCGAAGCGGGCGTCGTCGATGCCGTTGGGGAGGTTCAGGTCCTGGACCCGGAACCGCTTCGAGGCCGGGTCGCTCCCCAGACTGAACGGCGAGAAGGCGGAACTGAGGTAGCCGGTCCCCGCATAGATGTTCGGCATCCTGGGGATGCAGACGTAGGGCGGCAAGTTGTTGCGGGGGCCGTACTCATGCGAGACGACGCTCCCCAGGCTGGGATACTGGAGCGCCGGGCTGGGGCGGTAGCCCGTGAACATGTTGTGCGTGCCCCGCTCGTGGGCGGCCTCGCCGTGGGTCATCGACCGGATCACGGTGAGCTTGTCGGCGATCTGCGCGGTCTGGGCGAGCGTCTCGCTGAACTTCTCGCCTTCGATCTTGGTCGCGATCGAGCCCATGTCGCCGCGGTACTCGACCGGGGCGAACGGCTTGGGGTCGAAGGTTTCCTGGTGGGAGATGCCGCCGGGCAGGAAGATGTGGATGACCGAGTCCGCCGTGGGCTTGATCGCCTCGTAGGTCTTCAGGTCGGCTCGAGCCTGACCGCGAAGCAGGTCCGGGAGCGTCAACCCTCCGAACCCCAGGGCGCCCACGGTGAGGAAACCTCGACGGCTCAACGGCCCGGGACAAGGGATCGCCATTTGGGGGGCTCCTTCGGCGAAATTCGGGAGGGATCAAGTAGTCGCGGCAGGCGCGGAAGCGGAGGGATGGTTGTTGCCACCACGCTGGCGAGCGACTTGATGCACCCTCGGACTGGCCATCGGGACCAAATGAGGGCGATCATGCCTCGACGCGGGTAGAATTATTATCAAACACCTTGGTCGTTCTGCAAGATGTTACGCCGCCGAAAAAGTCGACGTTGGCGCGTTTCTCGAAATCAACGATCCAAACGGAACCGGCGACGCCACGTTCGTGGAGGGAAATCAGCGCTTGGCGTCGGGCGTGCCGCGGGTGAGCCGGGTGAGCTGAGGCTCGAAGTGGTGGGCGGCCGGATAGCGGCCAGGAGCGCCGGCGGTGAACTCTTCGGGCGCGATGAGCGGGCGGATGATTTTCTCGACGGGACCGGCGGTGAACGCCTTCTGCATGTAGCCGTCAGCCAGCTCGTTGGCGATGGCGGCCATGATCATGCCCTGGTCCAGGGCCAGCACGTAACCCGAAACCATCCCCGTGCTAACGTCGACGGAGTCCTGGAAACCCAGGGGACCGTAGACGGGGAATCGCTCCTTCATCGCCTTGAGGTTGTCCATCGCCTCACGAGGCGCGAAGGCAAGTGCAAGGAACGAGGCGTGGGGCGTCACGACCCCATGAATGGTGTTGCTCGTCAGCGTGGTCATATGGGGAGGAAGCCCCCAGGCCACGTCGAACGAGAGGTAGCCGTCGGGGTTGGTGCCCAGTCCCTTGACGCCGTAAACCTCGTAGCCGCCGGTGGGACGGAAGGCCGGGGAGAATCCCCAGTAGCCGTATTTCATCTCCTTGAGGCCGTGATCGATCTGCCCGCGCACATAAAGAGGATGGTTCACGCCCCAACTCTTGGGCGCCCAGGCGGCTTCAGGGATGAAAAGAGTCACCATCAGGGCTTCGAACATACTGCCGCCCCAGCTTGGGACGACGCGCATGTTCATGTAGTCGTAGGCCCCCTCGAAGACGCGCAGGCCGTGGTAGTCGCGAGGCTCCCCGGTGGGGGTTTGGGTCTGCGGCGCAACCTCGGTCGGGAGCGTCCGATACATCCGATAGTAGTGTTCAGGCGGAAGCTGGCCGCGGGCGATTGCGATATAGCTGGCGATCCTCGCCTCGGTGTTGAGCATCCCGTAGTGGCCGTAGAACGAGTTCTCGTCCACCCAGTAGCCGACCCGGAGCAACCCCGGCTGGTGAATGGGGTCTTGCTGGTCGTAGAAGGAGAAGAGGAAGCCGAAATCCATCGCCTCCAACAGCCGCTCGGCGTTGGGCGCCAGTTCGGGGCGGGTGTTGGAGACCATCATCAACGCCATCGCCATCCAGGCGTTGTCGACGGTCGAGATCAGAGGGCGGCGCGGGGCTGAATCCACGGGCGACGTCGCCAGCCGCTTGCCGTTGCGCGGATCGATGTCGTTGACGAAGAACCCGTGGGGCCGGTTCATCGCATCGAGCGTCTGAATCGTCCGCGTCAGCCTCCCCTGGGCTTCCTCGTGCGAGATGATTTCCAGCCGCTCCGCGGCCATCACGCTCCAGATGTACGACGCGATGTTCGTCGGCGTGGTCTCGGCCACTGGCTCGCGCCAGCCGTCGCCGTCGCGGTGAATCCGGTCCGACGGCAAGCCGCTGGGATAGGCGAGCTTCTCCATCGACTTCCAGGTGTCGACAGCGTAACGCCGAAGGGTCAGGCGGTCTTCCGCCGTGAGACTCGACGTCCGCGCCTCCGCAAAGGCCGTCGGCGTCGTCGGCGCGGCGACGAGCCAGGCGAGCAGGAGCCAGACGGACGACGAAACAGGCGATCGAGTCATCGCACCACCTCGGGGAGAGGGTTCTCGGTCGGTGCGGGGAATCCGCGGCGATCCCCCACGAACTCGCTCTCTCTCAGAGCCTCCGAGGGGTTATGCCTCTATCAATCAGTATACTCAAATTTACTAATCGTGACAAATCCTCGTGAGGATTCATGCAAGCAATGCAGTTTGGGTGCAACGTCGACCGATGGCTGCCGCCGGCGTCTGGCGTCGCTGGGACAGCACCGTTAGATTCAACGGTTGGTTGTGCACGATATTACGGATCGGTCGCGGCGTAAAGACGCGTCTAGGTCGGCCCTCGTTCGGGCCGTGGGAAGAGTCGATCCGTCCGAAGTCTTCCGCTCGCGGGCTCGCACCCCCGCTTACCCCTCTCATCGTCCGTCCCAGGACGGGACTTGAAGAAAGGATGAGGGATGTCGGCTCCATGGATTCCCGCCACGGTCATCGGCAGTTGGTCGTTCCCGGGCTGGTACGAGAAATTCGTGCTTGATGTGAAGCAGCATCCCGATTTCTACGGGCCCGTGGATCGGGAAGAGGCCGTCCGCGACGCCGTCCGCCTGGCCGTCGACGACCAGCTCCGCGCAGGGTTGGACCGGATCACCGACGGCGAGGTGCAAAGGGTTGACTTCAATCTGGGCTTCTACGAGTATCTGGGCGGCTTGCAGCCTTTGCGGCGGGCTCGGCATTGGGGGGCTCCGGCCCACGACCAGCGTGATCGCTATCGATGCGTCGCTCCGCTCTCCGCACCAGAGGGTCTGGGGACCGTCGTGGAGTACCACCGGCTCCGCGAGTATACGGACGCGCCGGTGAAGGTGCCGGTTCCGGGACCGTTCACCCTGGCGGGATGTATCGAGGGGGGCGAGGTTTATCGCGACCGGCAGGCTGTGGCCGAAGACCTGATCCCAATCGTCTCCGCCGAGTTGAAGGCTCTGGCGGCGGCCGGGGTCGATTTCATCCAGTTGGACGAGCCGAGCTTCGCCTGTCACCCCGACGCACCGGACTACTTTCTCGACGTGATCGCCCGAACCGTCGAGGGTGTCGACGCTTACGTCAGCATGCACATGTGCTTCGGGAACTATCGGGCGCGGGCGGTGGGGAGGAGATCGTATCGATCGCTCTTCCCCCACATCGGCCGGGCGAAGGTGAATCAACTGGCCTTGGAGTTCGCGAGCCGTGAAATGGCCGAAATCGAGATTCTCCGGGAGCTTCCGGAGACGATGGATGTGGCCGTGGGTCTCGTCGATGTGAAGAATACATGGGTGGAGCCGGCCGAGTTGGTCGCGGAACGGCTTCGCGAGGTGCTCCGACACATGGCGCCGGAGCGAGTTTCGGTGACGCCTGACTGCGGGTTCTCGCAGACGGCGCGGCACGTCGCCGTGGCGAAGGCGCGGTCGCTGGCCCAGGGGGCGGCGATCGTTCGCCGCGAACACGGGCGTTCTTGAATCGGTCGGTTCAGACCGAATGAGGTTTTCGTCATGATCGAACCCGTGCGGAGCGGGGCCGAGTTGGTCCATGAGATCGAGGAACCGGTCGCGCCGACGTCGGGGCTGGTCGTCTGGTGGACGGGGCAGAGCGGGTTTCTGATCCGATCCGCCCAGGGCTTGCTGGCCGTCGACCTCTATCTATCCGAGCACCTGACGAAGAAGTATCAGGCGTCCTCGCGACCTCACGTCCGAATGACGCGGGCGCCGCTTCGAGGCGTGGACCTTCAGACGGTCGACCTCCTGCTGGCGAGTCACAAGCATTCGGATCATCTCGATCCGGGGACGGTCCCAGCGCTGCTGGCCGCCTCGCCTTCGGCGATGCTGGTTCTGCCGGAGGCGATCCGCGAGTACGCTCTCGATCTGGATCTCCCGGAAGACCGCCTGATCGGCGTGGATTCGGGCTCGGACGTGCGAGGCGCGGGCTTCCGGATTCGGGCGATCCCCTCGGCCCACGAGGAGTTCGATCGCGACTCGGCCGGTCGGCACCCTTATCTCGGCTTCATCATTGAGGCCGCCGGTCTGCGGATCTACCACAGCGGCGACACCGTCGCCTACGAGGGGTTGGCGGAGGTTCTCGGGGAGGAGCGTTTCGATGTTCTCTTCCTGCCGATCAACGGCCGAGACCCCTCGCGTGGGGTCTCCGGCAACATGACCGCGGGCGAGGCCGTCGATCTGGCCGCGCGAGTTCGACCGCGGTACGTGGTTCCTCACCACTATGACATGTTCACCTTCAATACGGTTCCTGTCGGCGATTTCGAGGCCCAGGCGCGTCGCCTGCCCGCCGGCGTCGAGGCGAAGATTCTGAAGTGCGGCGAGCGGTGGGAGATCAAGCCGTGAGCGTGACCATCGGCATCGACATCGGGACGTCCGGAACCAAGACGCTGGCGATCGACGAGTCGGGGAAGATCCTGGCGTCGGCCTCGTCCGAATATCCTTGCTCTCATCCCAGGCCCGGCTGGTCGGAGCAGGACCCCGAGCTATGGTGGACCGCGACCTGCGAGACCGTGAAGTCGGTGCTTTCCTCGGGAGCGTTCTCCCCGTCCGACGTCGCCGGTTTGGGACTGAGCGGCCAGATGCACGGCTCGGTGTTTCTCGACGCCGACGGCCAGGTCGTTCGACCGGCCTTGCTCTGGAACGACCAGCGCACGGCCGCCGAATGCGCCGAGATCGAGGAGCGAGCCGGCGGTCGCGAGGAACTCATCCGGATGGTCGCGAACCGGGCTCTGACCGGTTTCACGGCCCCGAAACTCCTCTGGGTTCGTCGCCACGAGCCCGCCGCCTGGGACCGCGTCCGTCAGGTGCTCCTGCCGAAAGACTACATTCGATACCGGCTCACCGGCGCGTACGCGACCGAGGTCAGCGACGCCTCCGGCACGTTGATGCTGGACGTCGCCAACCGCTGCTGGAGTCGGGAACTGCTCGGGAAGCTGGATCTCGACCCCGCGCTCCTGCCGGCCTGCTATGAGAGCCCCGAGGTCTCGGCGACGGTCAGCAAGATCGGCTCGGAGGCGACAGGGCTTCCCGTTGGCGCGAAGGTCGTCGGCGGCGGCGGCGATCAGCCGGCCGGGGCGGTCGGCAACGGGATCGTTCGGCAGGGAGTGGTCTCGGCCACGATGGGGACCTCGGGCGTCGTCTTCGCCCATTCCGACCACCTCGGCTTCGACCCCCAGGGACGCCTTCAACGCGGTTGCCATGCCGTGCCGGGCGCGTACCACGTGATGGGGGTGGTCCTCTCCGCTGGAGGGAGCCTCCAGTGGTTCCGCAACGAACTGGGCAAGGCGGAGGTCGCCCTGGCGAAGCAGCAGAAGATCGACCCCTATCAACTCCTCACCTCGGAGGCCGCTCTGGCGGGGCCGGGGGCGGAGGGACTGTTTTTCCTGCCGTACCTGACGGGCGAACGCTCGCCCTACTTCGACCCCGACGCCAAGGGAGGCTGGGTCGGCCTGACCGTCCGCCACGGCCGCCCGCACATGATCCGGGCGGTGATGGAAGGGGCGACGTTCGCGATGCGCGACAGCCTGGAGCTGATCCGCGACATGAACGTGGCGATCGAGCAGATCCGCGTCTCCGGCGGCGGGGCTCGCAACGCGCTCTGGCGGCAGATCCAGGCCGACGTCTACGGCGCCGACGTCCACACGATCAACGCCAGCGAGGGGCCGGCCTTCGGGGTGGCGTTGCTGGCGCAGGTCGGCGTGGGAGGATTCTCCTCCGTTCCCGAGGCCTGCGACGCCACGATCATGACCGTCGAGAGCACCGGCGTTGATCGCCGGGCCAAGGCGTACTACGATCGAGCCTACAAGGTCTACCGCGGCCTGTACGCCCACTTGAAGGGGACCTTCCGGGAGATCAGCGAACTGGTCGCCCAGGGCCTCTGATCGATCGACCGGCGCCTCTCGGTCGAGGCCCGCACCATTCGCCAGGAGCCTTCGTTTGGCCCGCAAGTCCCGTGCGCCTCGACCGCAGCCGGCGCTCTCGCAGCAACCGTCCGAGACGCCCTCCGCTCCCGCCGAGCCCATCGTCGTCGCCGACGATCCATCGCCGACCGCCCCGCCGCGCGACCTCCGCCGATCCCTTTGGATCGGTCTGGCGGTCGTCGCGCTTCTGGGCGTCCACCTGGCGCTCGCCGAGCGGAGCCTGCTCTCGGAGAACGCCACGGTCGACGAGGTCGTGCACATGCCGGCCGGTCTGACGTACTGGGACAAGCACACCTTCCGGCTGTACCACCACAACCCGCCCCTGGTGAAGATGGTCGCGGCCCTTCCGGTCTGGCTTGCGAAGCCCGAACTGGAAGAGCTTTACAAGCAACGCTCCTGGAGCCAGCGCGACCCCGCGCAGTTGAACTTCGCCCAGAACTTCGCCTACTACAACATCGACCGCTATTTCGAGCTGTTCGACCTGGCTCGGATGGTCATGCCGCTGTTTTCGGTCCTCGGCGGCGTCGTCGTCTTCGCCTGGTCGGCCCGCCTTTACGGTCCTACGGCCGGCCTGTTGAGCCTGGTCCTGTGGTGCTTCTGCCCGAACATCCTGGCGCACGGCCGGCTCATCACATCGGACGTCGGCTCAACGGCTATCGGCGCCGGCGCGACGTTCCTGTTCTGGCTGTATCTGCGAAGTCCTCGTTGGGGACTCGCCGCGGCTTCCGGGGTGGCGCTCGGGCTGGCGCAACTCACCAAGTTCAGCATGCTCTTGCTGTACTTCGTCTGGCCCTTCCTTTGGCTCGTCCGGCTTGTTTTGGTCCCGTCGGCCGAGGGCTGGCCGCGACGGATCGGCCGTGGGCTTGCTCATGGTTTGCTGGTGGTCGTGCTGAGCATCCTGACGATCGACGTGGGGTATTTTTTCGAGGGCGTCGGCCGGCCGCTGGGGAGTTTTGAGTTCGCCAGCAGCCCTCTGACGCGACCCGTGCCCGGAGGAGTCAGGACGCCGCCGGCCTCGGAGAATCCGCTCTTCGCCATGCACTGGCCGTTCGTGCAGAACCGGTTTCGGGGGACCTTTCTGGAGAAGTTCCCCTCGCCGTTACCCGAGCATTACCTGCTGGGCTTCGACGAGCAGAAGCTGGAAGCCGACGGCATCCCGGTGCGCTTCCAGAAGGCCTATGAGGCCCTGGGAGCGGGCGACGTGAAGGGAGCGATCGCCGAGGCGTCATCCTCCAACCGCGCGGTTTCCGGATACGGCGTCTACCTGAACGGCGAGCTTCGCGCGACCGGGTGGTGGTATTACTACCTGGCGACGCTGGCTTACAAAGTCCCGGAAGGAACCTGGCTCCTGATGCTCGGTTCGATCGCGGTCCTGGCCGCCGCGAAGCGATCGAGGGAGGCGTGGGCCGATGAGGTCGCGCTCTGGACGGTGCCGTCGGTCATCCTCTTCGCGATGAGCTTCCTGACTGACATCAACCTCGGGCTGCGGTACATCCTGGCGATCGTCCCCTATCTCTTCATCCAGGCGGGCAAACTGGTTCCCTGGGTCGAGTCGTTGACGGGGCAGGGGAGAAGGTTGGGGCGGTCGGCGCTGCTGGGCGGACTGGCACTGACGATCACGGCGACGGCGATGATCCATCCCAGCTACCTGGCGTACTTCAATGTGGTCTCGGGCGGTCCTGACAGGACGCCGGCTCGCCTGATCGACAGCAACCTGGACTGGGGCCAGGACCTCGTCAAGCTCCGCGCCTGGTGTCGAGAAACGATTCCCAACGAGCCGATCGGCCTGGCGTACTTCGGCCAGATCAACCCGACGATCTTCACGCTCCGGGGCGATCGTTTCGATTGGTTCCTGCCCCCCGCGAGGCCGAACACCTTCGTGTCGCTGGCCCCCCCTGGCGTTCGACTCATCGGGCCGGCGCAGGAGTTGAAGCCCGGTTGGTACGCCGTCAGCGCGACGCTCGTCTACGGTCTCAAGTGGCGGTTCTACGACCCGACTCCGCTCGTCAACCAGGCGTGGGCTCCGACCTGGAGATCGAAGGATGACGCCTTCGGATACTTCCGGCTCTTCGAACCCACGCATCGCATCGGCCACTCGATCTATCTCTATCACCTGACAGCCGAGGACGTGGCCCGCGCCGCGCCGATGCTCAAGCCGTAGGCTTGCGACAGACGTAGACCTGAGCGAGGTCGTCGTCGGAGACGGGGCCGAAACGGACTTCGGTCTCGAACCCCGCCCGTTTCAGGATCTCGGGGAAATCGAGGCCCAACTCCGTGAAGACGGGATAGCCGACGTCGCCTCCAGGGTGACGGATCTCCTGGGTGAGTCCCTCGAACGAGCCGTCGTGCCGGAGCCGCGCCCGGGGGAACGTCTTGGCCTCGTTGGGCGAGACCGGGACCGTGAAAACGTGGAGCCCGCCGGGGACCAGGACCCGTCGGATCTCGGCTAGCGCTCGATTGAGTTCTGGAACGTGTTCCAGAGTCTCGGAGGTTAGAACCAGGTCGAACCGGGCGTTCTCGTAGGTCAGTCCCATGAGCGACTCATTGCGGATGCCCGAGACATAGGCGCCCGGCCGGACGTTGGGAACGTATTCCGAGGAGTGGAATCGCGCCAGGTTCGAGAGGACCTCGTGGATGCCGTCGATCCGGTTGATCTCGGCGATCCGCAACTCGCCGGCTTCGTGGCTACCAGCCCAGGTGCGTAGGTCGGCGAGACGAGTTCCCGCGACGGGGAAGAGGTCGAGGAGGACCTCGGCCATCCTGCGGGCGCGGAGCTTCGCGCCGCAGCCGGCGCAGTCGTTCGATTCCTTCCTGGCAAGCGCCTCCGCTTGCCGTTCGGTGAGTCCCCACAACTCGACCAGCCGGGGAGGGATCACCCGGCGACGATAGAGCATCCGGCACCGGCGTCCGCAGACCGAGCAGGGCTCGACGCGGCCGTGCAGGATGGCGTCGGCGTGGTCGCGGAGCAGCCAGCCGACGCGATGGGCTTCGTTCCACGCAGTCACCAGCGGTCGCTTGACGACCGGGGGGAGAGGGATCTTGCTCATGTTGGGAGAGGTGTTCAGAGGCCCGCGCAGGCTTGACCGCCGGCCGGGCGTCGTTTACGATCGATTCATGCGTCCACGAGGAGCGGGCACGCGCTAAAGTCGGATTTGACCGCAAATTAGGGCGAGGATCAATGGCCTACGCGACGACCGTCCCGCGGCACAAGACGAAGGAAATCGGCATTGGCGACCACGTGGTCGGGGGGGATTCCCCGATCCTGGTGCAGTCGATGACCACGACCAACACCTTCGACGCCCAGGCCACCCTGGAGCAGATCCGCCGGCTCGAAGAGGCCGGTTGCGAGGTCGTCCGCGTCACCGTCCCCAAAAAGGAGGACGTTGAGGGCGTCAAGGCGATCCGCGACCACATCAAGATCCCCCTGATCGCCGACATCCACTTCGACTACCGCATGGCCCTGGCCTGCCTGGAGGCAAGGACCCCCTCCGGCCGCCGCGCCGTCGACAAGATCCGGATCAACCCGGGCAACATCGGCGGCGAGGAGCGGTTCAAGGAGGTCGTCCGCAAGGCCCGCGACGCCGGCGTCCCGATGCGGATCGGCGTCAACTCCGGCAGCCTTGAGAAGGACCTCATCGAAAAATACGGCTTCCCCTGCCCCGAGGCCATGGTCGAGAGCGCCCTGCGGCACATCGAGACGGCCGAGTCGCTGGGCTACAAGCTGATGATCGTCAGCCTGAAGGCCAGCCACGTTCCGACGGCCGTCGCCTGCTACACCGAGTACGCCGCCAAGGCCGACTACCCCACGCACGTCGGCATCACCGAGGCCGGCTCCCGCGAGTACGGCACCCTCAAGAGCGCCGCGGGCATCGGCGCGATCCTGCTGCGTGGCATCGGCGACACGATCCGGGTCTCGCTGCTGGGCGATCCGGTCCCGGAGATCGAGGCCGGCTTCGACATCCTCCGCGCCTGCGACCGCCGCGTCACCAAGCCTGAGGTCGTCGCCTGCCCGACCTGCGGCCGACTCGACATCGACCTGGAGCGGATCGTCGCCGAGGTCGAGGAGAAGATGAAGCACCTCTCCAACCCGCTGCGGATCAGCATCCTGGGATGCCTGGTCAACGGCTTCGGCGAGGCCAAGGAAGCCGACCTCGGCATCGCCGCCGGCTCCGGCAAGGGGATCATCTTCAAGCGAGGCGTCCCCATCCGCCAGGTCAAAGAGGCGGAGATGGTGCAGGCCCTCCTGGAAGAGGTCGCCCGCTTCGAGGAGTATGTGCCGCCGCTTCCCTCCTTCGTCGAGAAGGAGAAGAAGAAGCAGGCCAAGGCCGGGCTGCCGGTCCTGAACTGATCCAGGACCGGCCCCCGAGTCGGGTCAGGACTGCCGCAGGCCGACCGAGACGTACTTGGTCTCGAAATAGGCCTCGAGTCCCTCGACGCTCATCTCGCGGCCCAACCCCGACTCCTTCATCCCGCCGAACGGGCATTGAGGAGTCGCGGGGACGGGGTCGTTGATGCCGATGATGCCGGCTTCCAGCCCTTCGGCCATCCGGGTGGCGACGGTCAGGTCGTTGGTGAAGACGTAGGCGGCCAGCCCGTAGGGCGTCGCGTTGGCCGCGGCGATCACGTCGTCGAGCTTGCTGAAGTCGAGGATCGGCATCACGGGCGCGAAGGGCTCCTCGGTCAGCAACCGCATCGAGCCGTCGACGTGGTTGAGGATGGTGGGCTCGAACCAGTAGCCCTTCTCGAACCGCTTCGAGCGGCCGCCTCCGGTCAGGATGTGGGCGCCCTTGCCGTGGGCGTCGTCGATCAGCCTCTCGGCCTTCTCCAGACCCTGAGGCGCGAACATCGGGCCGACCTGGACGCCTTCCTCCAGGCCGTTGCCGAGCTTGAGCTTCTTCGTCAGCTCGACGGCCGCCTCGGTGAAGTCCTTGACGATCTTGTCATGGATGTAGAACCGCGACGGCGAGACACACACCTGGCCGTTGTTCCGGAACTTGCCGATCACCGCCGCCTGGGCGACCTGCTCGACGTTCGCGTCCGGGAAGACGATCAGCGGGGCGTGGCCGCCTAGCTCCAGGCTGAGCCGCTTGACGTGGTCCGCCGAGCGCCTGATCAACTCCTTGCCGACGTTCGTTGAGCCCGTGAAGCTGATCTTCCGGACGGCCGGGTGGGCGAACAGGGCGTCGGCGAACGGGCGGGGGGGGCCGATCACGAGGTTGGCGACCCCCTTCGGCACGCCGGCCTCCACGAGGCACTCGAACTGAAGAATCAGGGTGATCGGCGTCTGCTCGGCCGGGCGGCTGACGACCGTGCATCCGGCCGCGAGCGCCGCGGCGATCTTCCGGCTGGCGAGGGCGGCGGGGAAGTTCCACGGGGTGATCGTCCCGACCACGCCGACGGGATGCTTGATCGCGTAGTGGCGACGGGTTCCGGTCGTTGCCGGAATGGTCCGGCCGTAGGCCCGCTTGGCCTCCTCGGCGAACCACTCATACGTGTCGGCGGTGGCGAGCGTCTCGGCCTTGGCCTCGGGGAGCGGCTTGCCCTGCTCCATGGTCATCGCGCGGGCGAGGTGGTCGGCCCGCTCGCGAATCAGCTCGGCCGTCTTCTTGAGGATTTTCGCCCGCTCGTAGGCGGACGTGTTCTTCCACGTCGCGAAAGCCTTGGCCGCCGCCTCGATCGCCTGATTGGGCTCGTCTCCCTCGGCCCAGGCGACGTCGGCGACGACCGATTCGTCGGCCGGGTTGATCACAGGCAGGGTTTTGCCGCCGGTCCCCTCGCGCCAGGCGCCGTCGATGTACATGCGGGTAGGGAAGTCGAGCTTGCTCGGCGCACTGACGGACATGGTTTGGTCTCCCCGGATTTCATCCCGGCTTCGGCCGAGAACGAGTCGCGCGCTAGCGCAACCTGGCTCCACGATACGTTCAGCGACGACGTGGCACAACGAAGCCCGATTCGGTCATCCCCTTGCAGGCGATACGACCCGCAATCTCATCGCTGTAATCCTTCGGTTCGCGTCAATGGTTGGAGTCGTTTCGACCGATTCATTTCCTATCGCGTGACTTCTCGGAAAGCGCGCCCCGGTCACGGACGACCGGGTCCCATCGACGACAAGGCGGGTGATGCATGGACGCGAGCATGGGGAGACTTCAGGGAGCGACGCGGCGAGGGGTTCGCACGGCGGCGATCCTCGTTGCACTGGCAGGCTTGACCGCCACCGCTTCAGCGACGCCTCTCCGCGTGACCCACATGCGCGACCGGTTGAACGCGAACGTCGCGACGCCGGCTGTGGCATTGCAGGTCTCACCGTCTGCCGCGACCTCACTCTCCGGAGCCTGGGCAAGGTTCCTGGCCGGCGGCGAGTCCACCTGGGCCTCGCGGCCTTCGCCTCGTTACACGGCGGGCGTTCGAAACGCGGTTCTCCAACTTCTCAACGGCGATCCGACGGTGGCCGCATCGAGCCCGCTGATCGAATACTTCGTCTGGCGGCGCAATCTGGACCCCACCCGGTTCGACGCTTATCACCCGTACCTGGGGCCTCGACTTCCCCAGGAATTCACGCCCCCGACGCCCCAGGTTGTTGTTCCGCCCACGCCCCCGAACGATAACCCGCTGATCCCGCCGGTTCCCAACGTGGCCCCCCCCCACGTGCCGGAACCGTCGACCCTGGTGGTCATGATCTTCGGTGCGGCCGGCGCGCTGCTCGTCCAACGCACACGCCACGACCGGAAGAGCCGGAATTGAACCGCTGACCGCGCCGGCTCGGCCGTGGGATGCTCGGAAGTTCTGGCTCGGTGCGGGGGAGTGGGGTACGATCGCCCGTTATGGCGGTCGGACAACCGCCGTGGCCCGTGCCGTCATCCTTCGGGAGACGGCGAGGAGGGACGCGATGACTTGCCCCCGCACGGCACCGACCGACGCGACGATCCGGCATCCGGCCTTCACCCGGCGGTTCGCCATCCAGGCCGGGGCGGTGGGCCTGCTCGGGCTTGGCCTCGACCACCTGGCGGCCCTCCGAGCCGCCGGGTCGCCTGCCGGCCTCACGGGGGGCACGGCTCGGTCGGTCATCTTCATCTTCCTTTCCGGCGGCCTGGCCCAGCACGAGAGCTTTGACCCCAAGCCCGACGCCCCCGAGGACATCCGGGGGGAGTTTCGCCCGATCGCCACCCGCACGCCGGGTGTGCACATTTGCGAGCACCTGCCGATGCTGGCTGCTCGCAGCGATCTTTGGTCGATGGTCCGCTCGCTGACGCACCCGCACAACGACCACTCGGCCGGCCACCACGTCATGCTCACGGGGCGGTCTGAACTCCCTCCCGGCTTCAGCGTCAACCGGCCGAACCCGACCGACTGGCCCTCCATCGCCTCCGTGGTTGGGGCGGTGTCGGGGCCGAGGGGCAACCTGCCCCCGGCGGTCGTTCTGCCCGAGCGCCTGGTTCACAACACGGGGAGGGTCATCCCCGGCCAGTTCGGGGGGGCGATGGGGCCTCGCCGAGACCCCTGGTTCGTCGAGGCCTCCGCGTTCGACCCGCGAGCCTACGGGGCGTTCCCGGAGTATGAATTCGACCACCAGGACCGCCCCAGAACGGCGCTGCGTCAGCGGTTCCAGGTGCCCGACCTGACGCTCCCCGAGGGGCTCGGCGGCGGGCGGTTCGAGGGCCGCCTGGGTCTGCTCGCCCAGCTTGACCGTCAGCGCGTCGGGCTGGACGGTTCGTCCTCAGCCGGGGAGTTTGACGCCCGCCGTCAGGCGGCGGTCTCGCTGCTGACCGACGCCAAGATCCGGCGGGCCTTCGACGTTTCGGAGTCCGACCCGAAGCTGCTCGACAGCTACGGCAGGAACTCCTTCGGCTGGTCGCTGCTGATGGCCCGGCGGCTGGTCGAAGCGGGTGTCGCCCTGGTGCAGGTGAACCTCGGCAATAACGAGACGTGGGACACGCACGGCAACGCCTTCCCGCACCTGAAGGACAAACTCCTGCCGCCGACGGATCGGGCCGTCTCGGCCCTGCTGGAGGACCTGCAAAGCTGCGGCCTGCTCGACTCCACGCTGATCGTCATGGCCGGCGAGTTCGGGCGCACGCCGAGGATCTCGACGCTCCCCTCGGCGTACAAGCTGCCTGGGCGAGACCACTGGGGCCGGATCCAGACGGTCTTTCTGGCCGGGGGCGGCGTGGTCGGTGGTCGTGTGGTCGGCTCGTCGGACCGGATCGGCGGGCACCCAGCGTCGGAACCGCAGACGCCTGAAGACTTGGCGGCGACGATCTACCACGCGCTGGGCATTTCGGCCACCGCCGAATGGCACGACGGCCTGGGACGCCCCCATCAGGTCTATCACGGCAAGCCGATTGCCGGGCTCTCCTGAAGATACGGCATGGAGCGAGAGTCGCCATTCCGTCGACCAGCCGTGCCTTCGGCGCCTGGCCAGGATCCGTGCGGCCAGTTTCGGTACAATCACTGAGACGAGCATCTTCTTCAAACGGGCTTCACGGACCGAGATTCATCAAGGGTTTCTAACCCTGGATCGAGCCTCGGTCACCAGAGATATGAAGGCAGAATTCGCATGGGACGGATCTTCGAGAAGCGCAAGGCTTCGATCTTCAAGACCGCCGCTCAGAAATCAAAGCTCTTCTCCAAATATGGACGGCAGTTGTATATGGCCGCCAAGAACGGCGTGCCTGACCCGGAAGCCAATCCGGCGCTGCGCGCTCTGGTCGAGAAGGCCAAACGCGACAACGTAGCCAACCATATTATTGAGAAGGCGATTCAGAAGGCGGCCGGCGCCGGGGGCGAGGACTTCCAGGCCGCCCGTTACGAGGGGTTTGGCCCCGGCGGCTCGTTGCTCATCGTCGATTGCTTGACTGACAACAATACGCGGACCATCTCCGACGTCCGCAATTGCTTCAGCAAGACGGGGTCTAAACTCTCAGCCAATGGTTCCGTGGTCATGTCTTTCGACCACGTGGCGGTCCTTTCCTTCAGCGGCGACGACGAGGAGAAAGTGATTGAGGCCCTGTTCGCCGCCGACGTCGCCGTCGAAGACGTGGAATGCAAGGACGGCTCCATCACCATCTTCGCCCCTCCTACTGAGTTCTACAAAGCGAAGATGGCCCTGCTCGAAGCGTTCCCCGGTCTCGAACTGGAAGTTCAGGAAATCACCTTCCTCCCGCAGTCGAGCAAGACTCTCAGCGGGGACGAACTCGTTGTGTTCGAGAAATTGCTCGGGATGCTCAACGATTGCGACGACGTGCAGGAGGTCTACCACAACGTCGCCCTTCCCGGCGAATCAGGATCCGAATAATAGACACGAGTCTGATTACGAATTCACCCCGGTCCAGCTCGGGGACGAACGACCGCCACTCTTCTGCGTGCGCCACCGAGTCGTACTGAGAGGACTGAATTCGGCAGAATTAGGTTTGCAACGATCCGGCCCACTTGCCGCTTTGGCAAAATGCGGCCTCCATGGCAGCATGGGAAGCATGTGGGAGACGAAGGGTATGGCGATCAACCTACCGCCGGAAATTGAGGAATCGATCCAGGCCGCCGTGCGCGACGGGCGGTTTCGCTCGGTTGATGAGGCGGTCGCCGCCGCTTGGCGCTCATATCGACGCCGTCAAGTGAAACGAACGAAGCGTGAAGCCAAGGCCTCCATCACTCCCGAAGAGCTGAATCAGCGGCTTCTCGCCGAAGGACTCATTTCGCGTCTGCCCGATCCCGCTGCGGACGTTGACGATGATGACGACCCCATCGTCGTCGAAGGTGAGCCGCTCTCGGAGACCATCCTTCGAGAGCGCCGCTGAATGGCGGGATATTTCCTCGACTCGAGCGCTCTGGTGAAACGGTATGTCCAGGAGGCAGGAACCGCCTGGATTCGAGGCGTGACGCGCCGTGGCACGGCCCACCAGATCTATGTGTCCCGAATCACCGCCGTCGAAGTGACAGCAGCCGTGGCCCGGCGTCGCAAAGGCGGCTCGATTCCTTCCCGGCAAGCCTCGTCGGTGCTTTCACGCTTCCGTAAGCACCTGGCAGGCCGTTACACCATCCTGGAAGTCACACCGTCCATCCTTGCCGAAGCCATGAAGCTGGCGAACACACAATCACTGCGGGCGTATGACGCGGTGCAGTTGACGACGGCGATCGAATTGAACAACCGATGGGTTGGGGTCGGCCTTGGCGGCATCGTCCTCGTTTCGGCCGACCGTGAGTTGAACGCGGCTGCCTCGGCCAAGGGGCTGGCGGTGGAGGATCCAACTGCGTATCCGTAAGTTCGACTTGTGCGATTTTGCCTCCAACGACGCGCCTGACGCGAGAGCGATGTAGAGGACTACGCGGATGGGGAGTCGAAGCGTCTGAACGAACTGGTCCGCAGGGGCGGTGGAAAACCGGAGCGACATCGAGTTTTCTCTGCTCGCATAAAGCTGGGCCGTGCGTGCAGCACGTCCCGCGTGGAACGCAAGTCTGGCCGAAGTCACGCCTGATGCGCAAGAGAGCTTCGCACCTGCATGAGCATCTTCGATCGATTCCGATTGACGGGAAAGCGCCTCTTCATCACGGGCGGCAGTCGCGGGTTGGGGCGGGAGATGGCCCTTGCGATTGCGGACGCAGGTGCGGACGTCATCCTCGTCGGCCGCGATCAAACCAGTCTGGAAAAGACGGCTGAGGACATTCGCCTCCTTGGCCGGGAAGCCTGGACCATCGCCGCCGACGTCGGCAAGCCCGAAGAATGCGAAATGGCGTGCCGGTCGGCTCTGGAACGACACGCGCCGATTGACATCCTCATCAACAACGTGGGCGGGCGACGCGAGAACATCCCCACGGAGACGATGCCCCTCGACAAGTGGCGCGAGCTCATCGACCTGAATCTCACCAGTTGCATGCTCTGCACGAGATGGCTTGGCGAGGCGATGATCGAGCGGGGCCAGGGCGGGCGAATCATCAATATCGCATCAATCAACGCCCTGGTCGCCGGGCGAGGCATCGCGGGGAGGCACTACGAAACGGCGAAGGGGGCGATCCTCCAATTCACCCGCGCCGTGGCGGCCGACTGGGCGCCTCACAAGATCACGGTCAACGCCATCCTGCCGGGAGGCTTCATGACGGAGCCGAACCGTCGATGGTCCGAGTCCCATCCGGAAGTGATCGAACTCCTCCGCGCCAATATCCCGGCCGGCGACCTGGGGAAACCCGAGGATCTCGGGCCTCTCGCGGTCTACCTGGCCAGCGATGCCTCACGCTACATGACCGGCGCGGCTTTGGTGATCGACGGCGGATACACGCTGTGGTGAGAGAGCAAGTCGACTCCGACGTCTGATCTATTCATGCCTGCATGCTCATGGGGCAGAGATGTGGCGGAAGAGCGGAGGCATGGACAGATTAGGAGGGCCTCGGGCATCGCTAGTTTGCCTGGATTGCCTGTCTTTGATGCGTGGCCAGGATCTCTGGATCTTTGATGCGTGGCCAGGATCTCTGGATCTCGCGGAGGGAGGATCTCCGTGGCCAGGATCTCGCGGAGGATCTCGCGGATCTCGGCCAGGATCTCACGTGGCCAGGACCTCGGCCAGGATCTCAATGTCCCTGGATTGCCTGTCTTTGATGCGTGGCCAGGATCTCAAGGATTCAGGATCTCAAGGATCTCGCAGGATCTCGTGCGCGTGTTCAGGATCTCGGTTTCTTTCCCCGTCTGGCCGACGATCATCCCCCCATTCCATAGAACAACAGCTTCTGGGGGGGGATCAGCACGAGGTCGTCGTTCCGTTGCACTCCGGCCTTCCTCTCGGTATGCCCCGAGGAATCCTTCACACGGAGGAGCCCTTCCTTGTTCAAGATGCGGATCGACTTGCGGATCATGTCGCTGGTCGCCGGAGTCTCGTTGGTGATGCGGGCGAAGATGCTCCCGAAATCGAGCCCGGCCGGAAGCTCGTAGATGCGACGCGGGAGATCTTCCAGCAAGGAGTCTTCCGTCCTCGCCTCGGCCTTGTCGTCGAAATGGAACTCCGGGAAATAGGGCTGCCCCGTCGCGAGGACGTCCAACTCCGGATCGTACCCGAGCATCTTAAGGCCCGCGCCGCCGAAGTGGGCGACCGAGTTGTGTCGCTCCCAGTGGACAGAGGTCATCACGTCCCTCGCCCGAGGATGGCCGGAGAGGTGGAGGAGCCACAAGTCCCTGTGGGCGTCCTTGGACCGGATGAAGAAGGGGGTGAAGAAGGCCGCGCCCGAAGCCCTGAGGACTTCCTGATGGAGTTCCAGCTGGATCAACCGGCGCCACATGGGGTCCGATTTATCGACGGAGGAGGCCATCGCGTCCACGTCGAGGTTGGGCATGCACTTCAGCCTGCGATTCGGCCTCCCCTCGCGGAGGTAGTCGATCAGGAAGTCCGCCGCGAAGGTCAGGATGACCTCGGCGTTGGGCAATTCCCGGAAGATCGCGCGGATACGCTCGAAAGGGACTTCGTCGTACCCGCATTGATCGAGGTTGAAGATGACGCGGCCCGACCGGCTCTTTTCCTTCACGAACTTTATGATGGCGTCCGCGTGACCGGAGAAGTCCCCCTGCATGACGCGGATCCTGTCCTGGGCGATCCGGGCGTTCGGCGAGTCCGCCAGCGTCCGCCGCAACGACTCGCACGCGGACTTCTTCCGTTCGATGAAGAAGTAATCGTCCACTATTTGGAAGGGCTTCGTCCTCTCCGCATTGACAGTCACCTCGGCGTCGCGGATCGTGTCGAGCATCAGGGAAGGAGAGCCGGTCCGCAGATCTTCCCCGCCCCACCGCCTGTAAATGTTGCCCCCGGCGAAGCCGTCCACGAGGGTGAGTCGCAGCCGGTCCTGCGCCTTCCGCCGGGTCAACGTCCAGACGTACTGAAAAAGATAGGTCTGTAGGAGCCTGTGCTTCTCCAGGCTATGGGGTCGGATAACAGGGGGGCTGTTCTTGTCCTTCCAGGAATGAGACTTGCGACCCATGTTGCCCCTCTTGCCCAAAATAGACGAAGCGACTAGGCTGTCAGCGCCCTTTGTTCCAGCACACATCAAATTACCATACCCACCCTCCAGGCGAGAACATTTGCGATCGAACGTCGCGGGATGCGATGCGGCCCTAAGGCCCTGGAACTCCGACCTTGAGCTGCATGCAGGCGATCTGCACGCCTGTTTAGAATCGTCGGAAGGGGAGATTTCATGAGTGTGCATTCAGACATAGAGTGGACGGACGCGACCTGGAATCCCGTCCGCGGCTGCACCAAGATCAGCCCCGGCTGCAAGCACTGCTACGCCGAGACGTTCGCAGAGCGGTTCCGTGGGGTCCCCAGTCATCCCTACGAGCATGGCTTCGACCTGAAACTCGTCCCCCACAAATTGGTCGAGCCTCTGACATGGCCGTCGGCGAAGACGGTTTTCGTGAACTCGATGAGCGACCTGTTCCAGCGAAAGGTGCCGCTCCCCTACGTGGAACGAGTTTGCAAGGTCATGGAGGTCGCCGACTGGCACACATATCAAGTGCTCACGAAGCGAGCTGAGGAGATGCGGGACGCGCTCGCCGGTCCGCTGACATTCGCAGGGCGTTTTCCGCACGTCTGGTGGGGGGTGAGCGTCGAGGATCGCAAGTACGGTCTGCCTCGGATCGACATTTTGCGAGAAACGCATGCGGCGGTCCGCTTCCTCTCCGTCGAACCGCTCCTGCAGGACTTGGGGGAGATCGACCTTCGAGAGATCGACTGGGTGATCGTCGGGGGGGAAAGCGGCCGTGGGGCTAGGCCGATGGAGGAGGGCTGGGTCCGAAGCCTACGCGATCAATGCGAGGCTGCGGGGGTCCCGTTTTTCTTCAAGCAATGGGGAGGCGAGCGAAAGTCGAAATTGGGGAGGGAGCTTGATGGACGAACGCACGACGCGATGCCTGAACGACTGGTGAAGCCGGCTCCAAGCCCCTCCTCCCGGGCGAGGTCGATCGAGATCGTACGCGAGTGGTCGCGAGAGTTCGTCGCCAAGGCGAGCGACAAGCTGGATCCTGCCCTTCAAACCTTGCTGTTCTGAAGGACTTTGCTTTCCCCATTTTTCCTGAGCCCCACGAGGCTCCTCAGCAGGAACACCCTGGTGCATGGACAGAAGGGACAGAAGAAAGACAGAAGTGGCCATGCATCTCAGAGCGACTACCTGGTGAAACCGGGCGATTTCGGGGTCGGCGGGATAGCCGTCTGCCAGAAGATCCCCGAGTTCGACTCTGCCGGGTACTTTAGAGACTTCGAATCCAGGCACGGCCGCCTATCGCGAGCGGGCGAATCGGGACTGGAAATCCAATCATGCTGATTGGGCCGAAGCGATGGGTCAGGAGAGCTGCTTTTCGCCGCCAGATCTAGATGCCCGGGACCATCCTTAAATAGAGGCATGAGGATGGCACGCGCGGCAATCGGCCGGAGTGCGGGTCGCTCGGGATGAAGACGGGTCGAGAGAGAGGCGGCGGAAAATGGCCGAACAAAGCCGACTTCGGGAGCACCGGGGTTCTGTAAAGATCAACTGGGAAACGGCTTGCATCGCCACGGCGGCTTTGGTGAGGCGCGCGAACGAAGCCGTTCGAAGCCATTGCGTCAGCCATCGCGGGACGAGGCGAAGTCCGCTTGTCTCGACCCGGCTGGATTAGGCCGGGGATCGCGATTCGACCGGGACAGTGGGGGATGTCGACTAGCGAAAACGGACGATCAAAGCCAAAACCGCCGGACGATTGATCGTTGTAAAAATCGATGCACGAATAACTTGCGTTTGTTTCGCGTTGATGTCGCGGGGACGATCGAAGCCAAAACGGAGCCGCCCGAGGTGGAGCAGCGGGAAGGGGATCGTCTGGTAAGAGATGGCGGGCGGGGACCGAGTTGCCTCGTTGGCGAGGGGCAGAGCCGACGCGCTGAGGTCGGGTCTGAGCGACGGCGTGAGTACGGGTGGTTTCTGTTACACTCGGCGGGTTGGACGTTCGGCGGAAGGCGGTGAACCCTCGCCTTGACGGCCGGATCTATCCTTTTTACAAGAGGCCCCGCGATCGAGCGTTCTGGCAAGGACCGGGAAATGGACGAGCAGCAGCGATTTTATATCACGACGGCCATCGACTACCCCAACAGCCGCCCCCACATCGGCACCGCCTTCGAGAAGATCGGGGCCGACGTCCAGGCGCGGTTTCGTCGCATGGAAGGGGCCGCCGTCCATTTCCTGATGGGCAACGATGAGAACACCATCAAGGTCACCCAGCGCGCCCGCGAGTTGAACGTCGAGCCCAAGGCTTACGTCGACGATATGGCTCGCCAGTTCCAGGACGTCTGGCGGGCGCTCGAAATCTCGAACGACGACTTCATCCAGACCAGCGAGGATCGTCACCACGTCGGCTGCCGGAAGTTCATCCAGGCCGTCTACGACGCGGGAGACATCTACAAAGGCACCTACGCCGGCCATTACTGCACGGGATGCGAGTCGTTCAAGACCGAGAAAGAGGTCGCCGAGGGAGGCGGGCGCTGCCCCAACCATCCCAACACGCCCCTGTCCTGGGTCGAGGAAGATAACTACTACTTCCGCCTCTCCGCGTTCGGCGATCGCCTGCTGGCCCACTACGCCGCCAATCCCGACTTCATCCAGCCGGAGAGCCGTCGCAACGAGATCATCAGCCTCGTCGAAGGGGGGCTGACGGACATCTCGATCACCCGCAAAGGCTTTACCTGGGGTATCCCCGTCCCATTCGACCCCAATCAGACGATCTACGTCTGGTTCGACGCCCTGCTCAACTACGTCACGGCTGCCGGTTACGGCACGGATGAGGAGCGGTTCGCGCGGACCTGGCCGGCGGACGTGCACGTCATCGGCAAGGACATCACGCGGTTCCACTGCGCCCTCTGGCCGGCGATGCTGATGTCGGCCGGGCTGCCGCTGCCGAAGAAGGTCTTCGGCCACGGTTTCGTCTATCGCAAGAACGAGATGACCGGCGAGGCCGAGAAGCTGAGCAAGAGCCTGGGCAACGTCGTCGAGCCGATGGAGTTGATCGAGAAGTTCTCGGCCGAGGCCTTCCGCTACTACTTCATGAGCCAGTGCCCGTTCGGCGGCGACGGCGAGTTCTCGTTCGAGCGCTTCGCCGACGCCTATAACAGCGGCCTGGCCAACACGCTCGGCAACAACTACAGCCGCATCATCACGATGTGCCTGAAGTACTTCGAGGGGGACCTGGGGTCGGTCGAGGGGCTCGACCTGACCGCCTGGCGGCGCGGGCTCGACCTGTCGGCGCTCGTGGCGGACCTCCGCGAGAAGGTCGGCGCGTTCGACTACAACACGGCCCTCCAGCGGATCTGGCTCGAAGTGATCGACGCGGCCAACAAGTACCTCCAGGAAACGGCCCCCTTCAAGCTGTTCAAGACCGATCCCGAGGCGACTCGTGTGATCCTGGCGAACCTCGCGGACTCGATGCGGGTGACGGCCGTCCTCATCAAGCCGTTCCTGCCGAGAGTCGCGGAGACGTTCTACACGGCCTTCAACTTCGGCGACCATCAGCCCTGGGACGAGGTGTCGTACGCGACGGCTCCGAAGCCGTTCGCGGGCGACCGCCTCCAGGTGACGGCCCCGATCGTTGAAGGGAAGCCCGCTCCTCTGTTTCCGAAGATCGATTCCAAGTAAGAGAATTCGCGAAATCGGTATGGTTGAAAGAATCGTCATGATCGGCGATGGACTCCGCCGGTCATGATGATTAGATTGCGGCTCGATGCGTCGGCAAGCCTTTGCACAGCACTCAAGGATGGGTCGAGGTAGACGCCATGGATGGACCGAATCGCAAGCTCGTCGTCGCCCTGTGTATGCATCGCAGCGGGTCGAGTCTGACGACCAATATCCTGGAGAAGCTGGGGATGGCGCTGGGGCCGTTCCCCCTGGTCGACGCGGCTCCGAGCAACCCCTATGGCCACTTTGAGTCCATCCCCTTTCACTCCCTCTGCCGAAGGGTCCAGGAATGGGCCTTCGGCTTCGCCGACGACGTCCCCGACGATCCCGCCATCCTCGCCCGTTTCGTGGAGACCAACGGAGCGTGGCCCACGGATCTCGAACTCCCCCAGGAGTGGCTGGACGAGGGTGAGGAGATCACCCGGCAGCTCATCGCGAGCGGGCCGATCGCGGGGTTCAAGGATCCTCGGGCCGTGTTGGTCTGGCCGTTCTGGCGGCAAGTCTTCGCTCGGATCGAGGACGTGGAGATCGTCGCGGCCTCGCTGCTTCGTTCCCCCCACGAGATCGCGATGAGCCTGTGCACGCGCAGCCGGGGCGACATCCCCTACTGGGCGGCCCTCGACGCTGTGGGCGTCCATCTGCAGCATATGCAAGCCGCCCATGACGAGCTGGGAACGGCGTCGCACGTCGTGCGATTCGGGACGGGCCACTTCTGGGACGACATGAAGCGTCTCGCCCAGGCCTGCGGATTGGACTGGGACGACGAGAAGGTGCGGCGGGTCTACGACCCGACGTGCGTCCATCACAAGTCGGCGGTCGTGGCCCATCGTTCTCAGACGATCCTGAACGAGCTGGGCGACGATGCCTGGACTGAGTACGAGCCGGGCCCGAACGCCGAGCGACTGGCTGCCGATTCCCGGAAGTACGAGGCCACCATGCACTCCCAGCTATCGGCGGCTCGCCGGGAGCTTGGCAAGGCGATCGTCGCCTGCAAGGAGGCCCCGAAGTCGGCGGAGGCCGCCGGAACCAGGTCGCATGAGGACAGTGCGAAGGCCATCGAGGTCCGCCGCGAGCTGATCGTGACGAAGGCCGCACTGGCCGAGGCTGAGAAGGCCTTCAGCATCTCCATGACCAGCCTCAAGGAGTCGGAGAAGCACCTGTACCGGGTGTCGGAGAGCCTCGTCACGACTCGCGCCCGGCTCGTCCAGTCGGAGCAAGCGGTCGCCGAGGCCCATCAGCGGCTCGCCGAAGCCCACGATCGGGAGATTCGTCTGCTCGCCCAGGTCGAACAGGCTCAACAAGGGTCGAAGGCCGACGTGGAGGCCGAACGCAAACGCACCGGCGCTGAGAGGTCGCGGGCCGAGGCGGTTCAGCTCAGGCTCGACTCCATGGAAGAGGCCGCCGCACGTCGGGAACGCCAACTCGCCCGGTCTCTGGAGCGCGAGGAGAAGCGCTGGCTGGAGAACCTCGCGCTACGGCGACGGCTCGAGAAGTTCGAGTCGAACTCGATCATCGGCGCGGCGGTGAAGGGACGGCAGCAGATCAAGCAGATCTGGCTCAAGCTCCGCCACATCGGACCGAACGGCGAGCCTCGCTCCGCCCGCGTGGACCGCCCCCTCTGAGCATCAGGCGACGTCGGCTGTCGGGCGGCTCTCGACGACCAGGCGACGGTGAAGGACCGAGACGATCCGGTCGGACGCACGTCCGTCCCCGAAAGGGGAAGCGGCGAGGCCCGAGCGGCGGATCTCACGGCGCTCCCGCAACAGCCGGGCGCCTTCGCAATGGATGGCCTCAGGATCGTCGCCGACGAGCCAGGCCGCACCACAGCGGATCGCCTCGGGCCGTTCGCTGACGTCCCGGAGGACCAGGACCGGCGTGCCGAGCGAAGGGGCTTCCTCTTGCACGCCCCCGCTGTCGCTGAGGATCAGCGAGGCCCTCTTCATGGCGGTCACGAACGGACCGTAGTCAAGAGGGCGGACGAATCGGATCCGCTCCAAGCCACCGAGCGACGCGCGGACGACCGGCTCGACGGCAGGGTTGGGATGCAGCGGCCAGAGGAACTCCACGTCCTGGCAATCGTCGTGGAGTCTTCGAATGCCCTCGCAGATCCGCAGGAGGGGCTCTCCGAAGTTCTCGCGACGGTGGACCGTGACCAGCACGAACGGCCCGCTCGGAGCGTCCTCGCCGATCGGCGTCTGGCGTTCCGCGGCCAGCAGCAAGGCGTCGATCCCCGTGTTGCCCGTCATGTGCACGGCCTCTTGTGCGATCCCTTCGCGGAGAAGATTGGCCCGTGCTTCCGGGGTCGGAGCGAAGTGGAGAGAGGCCAGATGGCTCGCCGCGACGCGGTTGGCTTCCTCCGGGAAGGGGGCGTCGAGCCGATAGGTCCGCAGGCCGGCCTCAAGGTGGGCGAACGGGACGTCGAGCATGTAGCTCGCCATGGCGGCGGCCAGCACGGTCGTCGTATCGCCCTGAGCGATGACGCAGTCGGGCTCTTCGAGACGGAGCGTCTCGTGCAGCGCCACGACCAGGCGATTGCTCAGGTCGGCCAGCGACTGTCCGGGCCGCATGACATCGAGGTCGACGTCCGGCTGGATGCCGAAGAACTCGAAGATCGACGAGGCCAGGTCGCGATGCTGAGCCGTAAAGACCAGACGGCACTGAGCCCACGGCTGGTCCCGGAGCGCCCGGACGACCGGCGCCGTCTTGATCACCTCCGGCCGCGTCCCCGCCACCACGACGACCTTCCTTCGCGGCTCGTCCGATAGCATGTCTGATCCTCCTTGATGCCGACTCGTTGATGTAAGGGCGGGGCTGAAGGGCTTTCGGGTTCACTCGACCTTCGAGAGGCGTCGCAACGCTGCGCGGACGGAGTGATAGGCTTTCACCGCCGGTTCCGGAGCATGGCTACGGATGAGTTTTCGCAGGTTCGGCGAGGCTTCCGCCGGGGCGGTGATCTCGACGGGAGCTTCGATGACAGAGGCCGGCGTCGGCTCGACGATTTCAGCCGCCGGCTGAGTCGTGGCCTGGCCTGTCTCGCCCTTTCCGTGGACCTCGTACCAGTGCGGGAACGAGGTCTCCGGCTTGGCGTCGTCGAACGGGTCGGCGAAGTACCGCATGAGATCTTCGCGTTCGCGGTAGATGGTCCGGTGGACGTCCGGGATCTTCGCGCCGCTCTTGTATCGCGTGTAGATGCAGGGGATCTTGCCGATCGTCTCCTGACCGAATCGGCGGCATTCTTCGAGGTACCACTCGCGGAACTCGTACAGCACGGGGCTGTGCGAACCGTAGCGGTCGAGCATCATGCGCTGGGCGCCGCTGTCGAAGCCGGAGAAGTGATAGAAAACCAGCGGCCGGCCGTTGATCGCGATGTCATACGGGGCCTGGCCGGTCGCGCGGCGGTGGGTCAGATTCCAGGTGGAGACGTTGTACTGGGGGTCGCGGAGGATCTTCACGCCGTCGAAGAGGGCAGGACCCAGATCGACCCAGCGCTGGTCGGTGAAGAGGCCGGCGGCCGTCTCGTCGTAGCACCAGCGAAGCAGCCGATCGGCCCACCAGTCGATGAACTTCCGACCGTTCTCGTCCATCTTCACGGCCAGGAATCCCAGGTTGTAAACGCCGTTGCGAAGGCAGCAACGCTCGTTGTCGATCATGGCCTGGGGATCGGTCTCGGGCGCGATCGAGTGCGGCGTGAGCAGGATGCTCGACTCGTCGAGGGCGCGCTCAAGATCGTCGAGCCGGTTCGTGACGATGATGTCCGGGTCGAAGTAGTAGATTCGCTCCGCCCCGTGGACGTCGGCGATGTGCTGGAAGGCCGTCCCTTTCACGGCCGTGCACAACTCGACGATCCGATGCCGGAACAGGAACCGGGGAAGCTCGGGGATCGGCAGGTCGCGGACGTTGATGATCGAGTCGAAGGCTTCGACGACGGCCGGCGGGCACTCCGGCATGTCATCGGAGATGACGAGGTGGAAGGTCGCCTCGGGGTGGACGCGCTTGACGGAGTGAGCCAGCGCAGCGGCCTTGGGGATGTAGTTGGCCGTGATGCTCGTGAAGACGTGCATGGGCAATCCTTTGCGCCGGTATGGAAGTCTCTCGCCGACGATCACCGGAAGGGAGACGGATGACGGGGCCCTTCCTGGGACCTCTCGTCGCCGGCCGATCGAGGAGACGGATTCGCGGAGTCTCGCGGCCGCGTGAATCTAAACCGATACGACGCATCTGTCAATCGCCGCCGCGATCGACCCGATGCGTCCCGCCGGGCGATGAAATTGCTGGGAATCCTTCGGAGGCGGTTTGATGAAATCGGTTTAAGGTTTCAGGGGCTCCTCCAAGAGGCCGAAACTAATAGAGACGTCAAGGAAGGCGAATGCCCAATCCTGACAGACCTCGAAAGCGATTTCGACGTAACGGCTTGCTGAATCATGAAGATTCGCTAATCGCCGTCGTCTCCTGCCTGGCGACGTCGGAGATTAAAGCCGTTGCTGCCGTGGGGACCGACCTTTGCATTGACAAGGGCCGGTGGGCCTGTCATTTAGGGCGAAACGACTCGGAGGCGGGATGCCTCCGGAAGACGTGGTTTCGCGCGCGGCGACGCTCACCAAAGCGTTGCGTGCGAGGCGGGACCGAGGAGTGAAGGACATGGACGTCGCGCTCTACTTATCGGAAGCCTCGTTTTGGACGTCGGAGCGGTCCTCTGAGCCGTTCGGTCGCACGCCCTTTACGCCGGTCGCCTCCTGGCTGGTCGATGCTGCACGGCCGCGTTGGCTCGTTCAGTTGGGGCTTCGAGAACCTGGCGTCTACTTTGCCCTCTGCGACGCCGTGCGGCGATTGGGGCTCGATGCTCGTTGCGCAGTCGTGGACATCGTCCCCGACGACGAAGGCCAGTCGTTCGCTCAGGCTTCGCTCAAGCGGATACGCGGGGCGCATGACCGCAACTACTCCGCCGTTTCGCGACGCCTTCAGCTTCAGACGGACGAGTGCGTCGACGCCTTCGACGACGCTACGATCGACGTGCTTCATCTGGCGACCTCCGAGGACGCCGAAGCCTTCCTGTCGGCCTTCGACGCCTGGCGGCCGAAGCTCTCCGATCGCGCTGTCCTGATTCTGCCCCGGACGTGCGTCTCGGGTCGCTCCGGAGGCGCGGATGCGTTTCGGAAGCTTGCGGCGCGGCATCCTTCGTTCGAGTTCACCCACGGCGAGGGGTTGGGCTTGATCGCTGTGGGCTCGATGATCCCCCGACGGCTTCAGGCTCTCTTTGACGCCGATGCGATTCCGGCCCGTCGCAACATCATTCGGTCGATCTACGCCCGTCTGGGGGCCGCAGCCGCCCCGAGGGACGAGGCCGACTCGATCCTGGCGATCCGTGATTCCGAAACCGAGGCGATGACCGGCGGCGACGCCGCAGCGGTCGTGGCGCTCCGTGAGCAGCTTTACATGCTTCGGGACGAGTTGGCCGCTGTCGACGACCGCCGCCAGACCGTCGCCCTGGAACGAGACGCCCTGGCGCGCATGGAGCCCGAACTGCGTCGCGACCTGGACTTTCACAAGGACCGGCACGAGGCCTATCGGACGCTTCTGACGGAAACCCAAAGGCGACTGAATGAACTCCAGGCGAGCCCGGTCCTGGCGACCGTCGATCGGCTTCGGCAGGCTCGCCGACGATACTTCCCCGAAACTCGCTTGCATGGCCGTTGTCTGAGACTTACGCTCCGTTTCGTTCGAACGGCGGCGACCGATGGACTACGCCCGGCCCTTGGTCGGGTGTCTCGGCGTTTCCAGAGCAAGGCCCGGAAGTCGCTGGGACTGACGCCTCCGCCTGCGCCACCGGTCGAGACCGCCCCGATCTCCGAGGACGCGCAGCCGCTTGCGACCACGCCCTTCGAGAGCCTCCCCTGGCGATGGACCGGCGAGGAGTCGCGCGACGGGACAGCACGAGCGCGGGCCTCTTTCAAGATCCTCTTGGTGTCACACTCGGCCTGCCGCACGGGGGCTCCGCTCTGCTTGCTGAGGCTGTGTGAGGAACTCTCGAAACTCCCCGACTTCGAGTGCTGGATGGTTCTCAAGACCGGCGGCGAGTTGGAGGACGAGTTTGCGAAGGTCGCCCCGACGCTCCACGTAGGTGACCTGGTCCATGCGGGCCTCTGCCCCTGGAGCGACACCCCGTGGGCGGTGGCGTCACGGTTTCGAGAGTACGCGCCGGACGGGATCGCCGTTTGCAATACGATGGCCGTGAGCCATTTTCACGAAGCCCTGGCCGCCGCCGGCGTTCCGGTTTTCTCCTGGATTCACGAGCTGCCGACGTTCATCGACATCCTCGGAGGCGACGAGGCCATCGCCCGAATCAAGGCGGCCAGTCGACGAACGATCGTCCCGGCCGACGTGGTTCGGGACTCGCTCGTCTCGGGATTCGGGATCGATCGTGAGCGGGTCCAGACGGTCCGTTACGGTCTCGACGCCCGGACGCCGGACGTCTCACGCGAGGAAGCGCGCCGAGCCGTGCGCGCTGAACTCGGACTCCCCGACGACGCCCGGATCGTCCTCGGCTGCGGAACGATCGACCTCCGCAAGGGCGCGGATGTCTTCGTGCAGGTCGGCGTGAAGTATCTCGCGGAGGCTGAGCCGGGAGAGAATACCTGGTTCGTGTGGTTCGGGAAGGTGGTCGACAAGAACTTCGCCCGCTGGATCCAGCACGACGCCGAAATCGTCGGGGTGGCGGATCGGGTCGTCTTCGCCGGCGTCCGCGAGGACCTCACGCCGTACCTCTGCGCGGCCGACCTCTTCCTGCTGACCTCGCGCGAAGACCCCTGTCCCTTCGCCAACCTCGAAGCGATGGAGGCGGCGCTCCCGGTCGTTGCGTTCGAGAATTCCGGCGGCGCGCCCGAGGTGCTCGGCGGCGGCGGCGTGGTCGTCCCGTACGTTGACGTGATCGCCATGGCTCAGGCGGTCCGCAAGCTCCTTTCCGATCCGAACGGCCTTCTGGAGATGGGGCGTCAGGGACGCGACCTCATCCGTGGGCAGTTCACCTGGCCTCGGTTCATGGGCGAGTTCCTGGGGATTCTTCAGTCCCACTTCGGCTATCGTCCGAGACCCGAACTCAAGGTGTCGGTGATCGTCCCGAACTACCGCCACGCCCCGTTCCTGGAGGAGCGACTCCGCAGCGTCTTCGATCAGACCGTACGGCCTCACGAGATCATCTTCCTGGACGACGCCTCACCCGACGACAGCGTCGAGGTGGCTCGTCGGCTCGCGCCCTTGGCGCCTGTCCCGATGCGGATCGTCGTGAATGAGAAGAACAGCGGCAGCACCTTCCGCCAGTGGCTCAAGGGAATGGAACTGGCGACCGGCGATCTAATCTGGTTCGCCGAATCCGACGACTCCGCGCATCCCCGGTTTCTCGAGAAGCTGATTCCAGAGTTCCACGACCCCGAGGTCGTGCTGGCCTATTCTCAGTCCGCGCTGATCGGCCCTCGGGGAGAGCGTTGGGCGTCTGATTTCCTGGGCCATACCGACGACCTCAACCCCGGCCGCTGGCGCTCCCGCTACAAGGCGAGCGGCGCTGAGGAGGCTGAAGTCGGGCTGAGTCAGAAGAACACGATTCCCAACGCCAGCGCCGTCCTCTTCCGCAAGCCCGCTCAGATCGATTTCGCCGAGGAACTCTCGGGGATGCGGTTCGCGGGCGACTGGTTGTTCTACGGCCTGATTCTCCGAGGCGGTAAGATCGCGTTCGTCCCGGAATCACTCAACCGCTATCGAAGACACGACCAGACGGTCTCGTTCGAGTCGCTCAAGGCGGACACCCACGCGGAAGAGACGCTCTACGCCAAGTTCCGCATTTTCGAGACGTTCGACGTCTCGTTGAATGCGATGACTCGCAGCCTCGGACAGACCCTATTCGAATACGACTTCCTGACCGAGAACTTCGGTCTCAAGCGTCCGCCGCTCTCCGCCAACGTTCGGGCTGCTGGTCCGCTGGCGAAGATCGTCGCCCGGATGCGTGGGAAGCTCGGCTCGCCCGAGGGCCAGAGAGTCCTGCTGGTGGCCGACGGCCGCGAGACGGGGACGGCCGCCGCCACGACCGCCGATCTGGCGAATGCCCTGGCCGTCGATCATCAGGTCTTCGTCTGCTGCGCCTGGCCGTCGCCTGCGAACGCCGCACTCGCATCGCTGCTGGACGACGGGGTAGCCCTCCTTGAGGGAACTCTGGGCGTTACTCCCTGGTCAGCCGCCCCCGAAGATCCTGTCGCGTCGGCCAGCCGCCTCCGCGAGACGATCCTTCAGGAACTCATCCGCATTCACCAGATCGAGGTGATCCACTCGCGCAGCGATTCGGCCGATCGGCTCGTCGCGCAGGTGGCCGCTGGTTTGAACGTCCCCTGGTTCGTTCATATGAATCCCGGTCGAGACGGCTGGATGAACGATTGGCCGGTCGCCGACCGGATCTCGGGCGTCTTCTACGAAGATCCGTCGGCCCTGTCGGTGTCTGAGACTCGGCCCGAGCTGGCCTCCAAACGTTGGATCCGCCTCCATCCAGCATTTGGAATGGAGACCTCGGCGTTCCCAGCTTCGCCGAAGATCATCCGCCGCGACGGCGAGTTTCTCGTCTATCTGATCGCCGACGACCCCGCGGAAGCCATGGCCGCTGTACGCATCGTCAATCGACTCGGTGCGGCCGAGCTCGGCGGGCGCCGCGTGCGACTCGTCATGACGGGGCCTCCGATCGAGGAGGCGGATCGTGCGACGGCCGTCGCGGTGCCGCATGGCGATCCTCGGGGGCTGATGAGCCAGTGCGATGCGGCTCTCGCGCCCCAGGCGAACCCTGGTCCTGAGGCCCTGGGGCTGGCCGCGCTGGCGTTCTCGTGCCGCTTGCCGATCATCGCTCCCGAAGGAGGGGTGATCCACGAGCTTGCCACGTTGGACGGGCTTACCGCTGGGATCGCCGCGAAATTGGACGGTCGTGCGAGCCTCGACGCCCACCGTATGGCCGCGGCCATCCTCCGGTATCTCGGAGACGCCGACCTGTACGATGCCCATTGCGACCTGGCCGGGGCCGTGTCCGACGCAAACTTCCGAATCGAGCGTGCGGCCGCCGTCTGCTCCGAGGCTTACGCGCACGCTCGCGATTTCGTGGTCTTCCGCCGCGATGGTCGACCGACGATCGCACCGCCCGAGCAGGCGCGAGGGGCCTCGCGAGGAACCGCCTGACAGGGGGGCCACGAAGTCGCCGCTGGCTCTCGAACGCTCGCTCTCGTAGTTTGAAAGACCGGGAGAGCGAGCGTTGGGGAACCGTCGATGCCTCGAATTCGATTCCGGTTGTGGTATCTGGCGATCGCCGTCGGTCTGGCGGCGATGGTCGCCGCCTTGATCCGGAACGAGCTTGACCACGACCGGAACGCCGTTCGGGATCCCGCCTGCCGCTCCCGTGCCCTTTCACTGTATTGCCAGTTGCTCGTGTACGTTAGGTCGCATGGTCGACCTCCGCCGCTGGTTGCGTTGGACGTTGAGGGAACCCCGGCCCATAGCTGGCGAGCACTCGTTTGGGCTGAGGGCCACCCGGAGTTTCTCGTCCATTACGACTTCCGCCTCCCCTGGAGGAGCGAGTCGAACCTTGGCGCGGCGACCTCGGCGGTCAGCGATTTCGCTTGCGAGAACTCGCAGGCGGTGCCGTTTCGGTACACCAACTTCGTCGCCCTCGTCGACGGTGGTCTTTCCTCGCTGGATTTCGTTGGCGCGGGGACGCCTGATGGCGAGGCTCGGATCGTCTTGATCGAGGCGCCTGATTCGAAGATTCGATGGACTGAGCCTCGGGACGTCAGTCCGGCGGATATCGCAAAGTTCTCGGACGTCGCCGAACCGGGCGGCTATGCCGTAGCGCTCTCCGACGGGACTGTGAAGCGATTCACTCGCGAAGAGATCCTGCAACGCTGGGCGCGGGCGAAGAGGGCGGCGGGCGCAACAAAAAACCCCAGCCGATGATCGGCCGGGGTTCGTTTGAGCTTGTCAAGAAGTGATTGGAATCAAGCTTCTTTCTTGACGACCCAGAGGTCCTGGTGATACCACCACTCGGCCTGGCGGTAGTCGACGATCGGAGCGCCGACGTTCTTGTAGACCGTGGGGATCACGTAGCTCGGCAGGCTGAGGGTCAGGCCGTACTCCGCCACGTCCAGGTCGTGCTGTTCGCTGCGAGCCTGGAACCAGAAGCCCTCCTCGTCGGCGTCGTCGACGGTGATCTGGAGGCCCTGGCAGCTCTTCACGCCGTGGGTGGTGAAGAGCAGGCATCCGCCGGGATTCAAAGCGCCGTAGAGGGCCTTGATCCATCGGCCGAAGGTCGTCTTCGGCATGTGCGAGAAGAATGAGAGCGCGAAGATCGCGTCGTACTTCTCGGGCGTCGTGAAGTCCTCGGGCGTGTGGGCTGACTGCAGCGCCTTGACGCCGATCTTGTTCGTGAGGAACTCGATCGCCTCGGGGTGGATGTCGCAGCTCGTCAGGTCGATCCGCGGGTTCTTCTTGAGGTGCCGCGAGACGCAGCCGTAGCCGGAGGCGAACTCCAGCAGCTTGACCTGCTTGTCGGCGCCGAAGTGCCGCGTGAAGTGGCCGTCGAGCTTCGAAGCCGAGCGGGCGCCGTCCTCGAAGTAGTACTTGGTGGCGTCCTCAAGGGACATCTCTGGGTGGGTGGCCACGAACCAGAAGATGTAGTCCTTGGGATGAACGGCGTCCGTCACCTGCTCCTTGTCGGCCCACTGCTTGTTGAAGCGGAGGGTCTCCTCAGAGAGGGCGCCGCCGTTGGGAGGCACCGGGACGCCGGGAGGCTTCGGCTTGGCCGCTTCGGCGAGCTGGGCCTCGCTCTTCACGCCGCCCACGTTCACGACGGTCGAGACCGCCTCGCCCTGCTTGGGGCGGAAGAGCATCGTGTACTGGCCCAGCGCGTTGCCGAGGCGGACCAGGCATTCCATCCCAGCGTCGTCGCACATCTCAACGAAGTAGTCCGGATCGATGTCGATGCGGACCTCGTCGCCCGAGTAACGGGTGCCCGGCGCGGGGTTGATGTGGATCGACGGAAGGAACATGCCGGCGGGGCTGAGGGCTCGCCGCACCTCGCGGAGGTAATGCCGCGCGTCATGCTCGAAGAGGTGGGTGAACAGCGAGATCCCGAACGCCAGGTCGACCGAACCGGTCGAGACCGGGAAGACCACCTCGCTCGGCTTGATCTTCCCCTCGGGGTTGTAGCAGGAGAGGAGGTCGAAGTGGTGGAATTCAAACTTCGGCCCGATCCGCGGCGAGAGCATCTGCTTGCAGAACTCGATGCTCTCTGGGATGACGTCGAACCCGACGTACTTCTTGAGGTGGGGGTGGTGGGCGAAGCAGCGGGCCATCTTGCCCGTTCCGCAGCCGATGTCCAGCATCACGGAGTTGGGCCGGAGCCAGCGGCTCAGCAGGATCTGCCAGGCGTCGCTGCTGAGGAGATAACCCGCCATCGTCGGGCTGCCCACCGACGCACGCCCGACCGAACCGGGGATCGGCGGGACGAAGTTCGCGACGTGCTCGCTCCCCAGGAAGAACGGCTCCGCCGATTCGAACATCGCCTGTTCCTTCTGGAACTGGGCGATCTGCATGTTCAGCCAGGAGATCTCCATCTCCAGGGCCTGGACTTTCGCGGAGGCCCCTGAGCCTTCGCCGGCAAGGCCGACGGGAGTCGTCTTGGGGAAGAACATGCTCAGGATGTTCCGGCGGGGCGGGGCGGTCGCATCGGGGGTCGCCATATGGGCTCTCTGCCTTTCTTGCTCGGGACCGGATGGGGCGGATGAGCGCCGCCCTGTCCCGATGTGCCGCGAAGTGGGAGGGCGGAATGGCGCGGGATTATAGTCTTGGGTCGGTATCCGGCAAGACGGGAATCGGCCCTGGCGAAGCCTCGCCGACCTGACTTGACCCCCGTGCGGGACTGCTGTAAACCTTCCACGACAGACCTCTTCGTCGATTTCTTTTTCGAAGGCTCCGCCAGGACGGCGGGGACCTCGAAACGCCAAGCCTTGATCTCACGGAGGAGATGATGTCCCAGGACCGTTCCGCCGACGTCATCGTGCCCGTCACGCTCGGCGGCCCCGCGATGCTGGGACGCCTCTGCGCGATCCTCGAATGCAGCGGACCGGCCTTGGGGCGGTTGCTGGTCGTTGACGACGGCTGCGGCGACCGTGTTCTCGCGCCCGGACTTGCGGAACTCGCCGAGGCCGACGGCCGGCTGCAGATCGTGCGCTGCCCCCGAGGCTTGACCTGGGCCGACTACGCCAATCGCGGCCTCACCGAACGGCGAGGCGACGTCGTCCTGCTGGCGCCTGATGCTCGACCCTTGCAACATTGGATTGAGCCGTTGGCTGAAGCGGCTCACTCCGAGGAGCGCGTCGCGCTCGCTTCACCGCTGACCAACGGCGATGGACTGGCGTTCGACGAGGCCGTCGACGAGGCCCGTCTCAGGAAAGTCGCCTCCGGGATGCCGGAGTTCCTTCCCGTCGCCCGCTCCGGTCTGACCGCCAACTTCCTCCGCGGCGACGTTCTTGACGCAGTAGGGCTTCTCGATGCGTCGATCGCGTCGCCTCGGGCGGCCCTCGACGACTGGCTGATGCGGGCCTGCGCCTTGGGCTTCTTCGCCAAACGCGCCTCCCGCTCGCTCGTGTTGCGAGACGTGCCTACACGAGATCGAGACGAGTCCGCGGACGAGGCGTCGATGGACGAGGTCTCGCTGTTGGATCGACATGTTTATCTGAAAGATCAGGTGCAACGGCACTCCGGGTCGCTCGACGCTTCAGTCGCCGCGCATGCGGCGGTGGTCGAATCCTCGGGGAGGATCAACGTCGCCGTCGACCTTCGCCATCTCCCGCTTGAGATGAACGGCACGAAGATGTACGCCTGGAGCCTCGTCCGCGCGCTGGCCGCCCGATCCGACGTCGATCTGACGTTGCTGGCCGTCCACCCGCTTCAGGCCGACGGTCTGGAAGGCCGGTTGGTTTCGCCCGACGAGTGGGCCGACGACGTCGCGATCATCCACAAGCCTGCCCAGATCTTCGACCGGACTCACGCCAAACTGCTCGTCGAATCGCGGGCCCACGTCGTGCTGACGTACCAGGATATGATCGCCTATCGAATGGCTCACGTCTTCGAAAACGAGGCGGCGCACAACGAGTATCGGCAAACGAGTCGTCTGACGCTGCTGGCCGTTCAGGCGATCCTCACGTACTCGGAGAACACGGCGCGGGAGGTTGAGGCCGAGTTCGGCGTCGATCGCGAGTTGATCCACCCGATCTTCCTCGGCGTGGACATCGACGATTTCTCGACCCCGGCCACTGAGGCGGAGACCGTTGAGACCCTGACGAACGTCGGGCTGCCGGGGCGGTTCTTTCTCTGTCTCGCGTCGGACTATCCACACAAGAACATCACCGGTCTGCTCGACGCTTACGCCTTGTTGAGACGCTGGTGGACCGACGGCGAGCCGCCGGCTCTGGCCCTCGTCGGTCGGGCGTCGCGGGTGGTCGCCGCGGCCGAGGACCGCTTCGGCGGACCGATTCCGGGCGTCCACGTTCTGGGGCCGGTCGGACACGACGAGCTTCGGGTACTGTACCAGGAGGCCGACGCCCTGGTCTTCCCCTCGCTCTACGAGGGGTTCGGTCTGCCGCCTCTGGAAGCAATGGCCGCGGGGACTCCTGTGATCGCCATGCCCTTCTCGTCGGTGCCTGAAGTCTGCGGCGACGCCGTGCTCTATTGCGGCGGACTCTCTCCGGTCGATTTGGCCAGGGCGATGCAGCGGTTGGCGGTCGACGACGAACTGCGTCGACATCTCCGCACCGAAGGACGACGTCGATCTCGCGAGCTCTCGTGGGAGAAGACGGCGGTGCAGACCGTCGAGGTCTATCGAAAGGTCCTGCTGAATCCGTCGAGCCGCTCGCTCCTCGCTCGCCGAAGTCTCAGCGAGGCCATCGCGCATTGGTCCCAACCGTACGTTCCCCCCGCCGCCGCTGCTGCCGTGCAGCCGAGCGAAGCGCCGGAGGACACGGCTGAGATCGAGGTCGCCGAGGAGATCGTTTCGGACGAGAATCTTCAACCCTGCGAGGACATGCTGGACTTGGAACCTTCGTCCCAGATTGAGGTTGACCCTGCGGCTGACCCCGAGGCCGGGTCGGCGTGCGAGGACGAGGTCGATCCCGCACCGATCCATGAAGAAGAACCTGAAACGGCGACGGCCTTGCCGGTCGCGGTCGAACCAGAGCCTGTAACGGTCTCTTCAACGGTCATGGTCGTTAGCGAAGCTCCCGCTCCCTATTTCGAGCCCGAGCCCCTCGGGATCGTCAACGCTTGCCAGGCTCTGAAGAGCGCCGTCCGTAGGCGGATTCGTCGCGATCTCGTTCGGTTCGCCGGCAGGCAGCGATCCCGGCTGGGTCGGGCCAAGCGTCTCACGATTCGATTCATCCAGGTGGTTCGAACCGACGGGCTCTCTGCCGCCGCGGGGAAGGCCGCCCGCAAGGTCAGGAACAAGGCCCGGCACGTCTCCCGCCGCTTTGCGCCGACGCGTCTCCGAGCCGAAGCCGGGTGCCCTTACTTCCAGCCGCCAACGATGCTGGAGCCCTACGAGGCCTGGCGACGAACCAACGGTCACTCGGATTTCCGCGCCGAGCGGCTTCGGGAGCAGGTCGCCCAGATCGGCCGCCCGGTCAAATTCTCGATCCTGGTCCCCGTCTACAACACTCCGGCGCACTTTCTCGCCGCGGCCGTAGAGAGCGTGCTGGCGCAGACCTACCAGCACTGGGAGCTGATTCTCGCGGACGACGCAAGCACGGATGCCGCGACGCTCGGCTATCTTGCCGGTGGGCTGCCGCGCGACCCGCGCGTGATCCTGGTGCGACGCCCCGTCAACGGCAACATCTCGGCCGCGACGAACACCGCCGCGGAGCACGCGACGGGTGATTTCGTCGTCCTCCTCGACCACGACGACGTGCTTGATCCCGAGGCCCTGTCACATTTCGCCCTTCGGATCGATCGCGAGCCGGAAGTCGACTTGCTCTACAGCG
Source organism: Paludisphaera rhizosphaerae (assembly GCF_011065895.1). NCBI lineage: Bacteria > Pseudomonadati > Planctomycetota > Planctomycetia > Isosphaerales > Isosphaeraceae > Paludisphaera > Paludisphaera rhizosphaerae. The sequence goes on from NZ_JAALCR010000022.1 coordinate 67,137, forward strand.
ACGAAGACAAGCTGGGAGTCGATGGCGTCCGATTCGCCCCGCAATTCAAGCCCGACTGGTCGCCCGAACTGCTTCTGAACTTCTGCTATACCGGCCATCTGACTGCGGTCCGCGCCTCGGTCTATCGCGAGGTCGGCGGCATGCGATTGGGGTTTGAGGGCTCGCAGGACTTCGACTTCTGGCTGCGGGCCTCCGAACGGGCGCGCAAGATCGTGCACGTCCCTCAGGTCCTTTACCACTGGCGAGTTCTTCCGGGGTCCACAGCGGCCAGCGGGCATGAGAAGCCGCACAGCTTCGAGGCCGGCCGTCGCGCCGTCGAGGAGGCCTTCGCCCGTCGAGGCGCGGCCTGCCGCGTCGAGCAGCCGGGATGGGCGCTCGCTGCCGGATGTGGCATTTTCCAGCCCGTCATGCCTGACGACGGCCCCTCGGTCGCCATCGTGATTCCGACGAGGAATCAAAAGAGGCTGCTTCAGAACCTGCTCAAGTCGCTGCTCAAGACGACGTACCACAACTATCGCGTCTACATCATCGACAACGACAGCGACGATCCGGAGACGCTGGCCTTTCTGGCGAAGGTCCCGCATCAGGTTCTGCACATCCCCAACCTCGACGGCAAGTTCAACTACGCGGCCGTCCACAATACGGCCGTCGGCCGCATCGAGGAGGACCTGATCCTCTTCATGAACAACGACATCGAGGTCGTCGAGCCGCGCTGGCTGAGCCAGATGGTCGGTTGGTCGCGACTGCCCGGAATCGGTGCGGTAGGGGCTCGGTTGATGTACGCCGACCGCCGGATCCAGCACGCGGGCGTCACGCATGGCGTCCACGAAGGGATGGCGGGGCACACGTTCAAGCTGCTCCCCTGGTGGGACGGCGGGGAGATGGGGCTGGCTCGAGCGACGCGCGACTGCCTCGCCGTCACCGCGGCCTGCATGTTGACCCCTCGCCGGCTCTTTCAGGCGATGAACGGCTTCGACGAGGTCGACTTCGGGGTCGCGTTCAACGACGCCGATTACGGCTATCGTCTGCATGACGCCGGCTATCGCAGCGTCGTCTGCGCCGAGGCGGAACTGTTCCACCACGAGGGAGCGACGCGAGGCTTCGCCGACGACCCGCGCGAGGAAGCGAACTACCGCCGGATCCACGGTCGACGCCGCGATCCCTACGTCAGCCCGCACTACGACCCGATGGTCGAGGCGTTTACCATCAAGCCGACGGTCGTTCCCGTCGCCGATGCCGATCGGCCGGTGCGGGCGATGGCGTTCAGCCACAACCTGAACTGGGAGGGCGCCTCGCGGTTCGAGCTGGAATTGACCATCGGGCTGAAGCAGGCCGGCGCCATCGATCCCGTGGTGGTCAGCCCCGTCGATGGGCCTCTGCGATACGAATATGAGAAGGCCGGAGTTCCGCTCATCGTCGATCCGTCGCTAGTCTCGATCTTCGGCGGCCAGGCGGCCTATGAGGACTCGCGACGGCGCACCATTGACTTGCTCGCCCGCGAGGGGTGCCGCGTGGTCCACGCGAACACACTCCACGGCTTCTGGGCGGTCGACGCCGCCAGAGAGGCGGGACTGCCGTCGATCTGGAGCATCCACGAGAGCGAGGCCTGGCAGACCTACTTCGACCAGTTCCCGCGCGAGATCGCCACGACCGCCCTGGGCTGCATGGAGTCCCCCTACCGGGTCGTCTTCACGGCGAAGAGTTCCGCCGAGGTCTGGAAGGAACTCGACACGCGGCGCAACTTCGGACTCGTCCGTTACGCCCTCAACATCGAGCGGTTCCACGCCGAACTCGACGGCCACCCTCGCGACGAGGCTCGGGCCGAGTTGGGGCTGGCGGATGACGACGTCTGCTTCCTGCTGCTGGGGACTGTCTGCGATCGGAAGGGCCAGCACGACCTGGTCCACGCTTTCCGAGCCCTCTCGGCCGACGCGGCGACGAAGGTCCGTTGCGTCGTCGTCGGAGCGCGGGACAGCCTTGAGTACAGCCGAGAGTTGAAGCGTCTGGCCGGCATGCTCCCCGAGGATCGGCGATCGCGATTCCAGATCGTTGACGAGACCGGAGCGACCGCCGTTTACTGGCAGGCGGCCGACGTCTTCTGCTGCACGTCGCGCGTTGAGAGTTATCCCCATGTGATTCTGGAGGCTCTCGGCCGCGGTCTACCGATCATCACGACCCCCGTGTTCGGCATTCCGGAGCAGGTCCGCCCAAACGTCAACGGGTTGTTCTACGAGCCCGGGGACTTCCGCCTCTTCGCCCGACACCTGGAAGCTCTGGCCCGTGAACCGGTTCGTCGCCGGGCGATGGCCTCGGCGTCTTCCTGGATCCTGCGAGCCTTGCCGAGCCACAGCGACATGATTGAGCAGTACAGCGGGCTCTTCCGGGCCGCGGCTGAGAGTGCTCCGGACCGGCGGCTGGTAGCCGCCGCGCCGAGTGGACCGACGACCTTGGGCTCCCGCATCTTCCACGGTCCGCATGATCGGGCGAAGCAGGGGCACGCGGTCGGGGCGCGCTATCGTCGGTCGATCGCCCTGGAGGGCTGACGTCTCGCCTTGCGTCCCGCCGTTTCGACGAGGCAAGTTTCCATGAGCGAGATTCCGGCCCCGATGCAGGCGAAACGCCGTCGGTTGAGCCAACGGCACCTGGTCGGCGAGGGCGTCGAAATCGGCGCCCTCCACCACCCGATCGAACTGTCTCGACGAGCGCGAGTTCGCTACGTCGATCGGATGGATGCGACAGCGCTTCGCGCCCACTACTCCGAGTTGGCCGACTACGAATTCGTCCCCGTCGACATCATCGACGACGGAGAGCGTCTGGACACGCTGCCGGACGAGTCGCTCGATTTCCTGGTCGCCAACCATTTCCTGGAACACGCTGAGAACCCGCTAGGAACGATGCGTAGGCATCTGAGCAAGCTTCGCCCGGGCGGGACGCTCTTCTACGGGGTGCCGAACAAGGATTTCAGCTTCGATCGACCACGGCCGCTCACAACCTTCGAACACCTGGCCCGGGACGATGCAGCAGGCCCGGAGGTCTCACGCTCCGAACACTTTCGAGAATGGACGCGCGTCATCGAGCGCGTCGACGGCGCTGAGGCCGTCGAGGCCCGCGCCCGTCTGCTGGAGAGCATCGGCTACAGCATCCACTTCCACGTGTGGGACGCAGCCAGCTTCGCCGACTTCCTCGATCGAGCCTGCGAACATCTCGAGGGCTCGTTCGAGATCCGGGAGTTCTCGCTCAACGATATGGAGCTGATCGCGGTGCTCGGGCGGACCGAGACGGACGCCATCGTCGAACCGTCGCGGTCGCGTCGACGGGCCTCCCGGCCCATGCTCAACCTGGCTTCGAGGCTGGGACATCTACGGGCGCGCCTGGTCGCTCGCTGAGCCTCGCCGCTTGACTCAGAAATGCAAGACGCCGGCCTCCTCGGCTGTGGATTCCGAGGCAGCCGGCGTCTTGCGTATCCATCAATCGAAACGCGCTCAGGAGGAGATGGTGCGGTCGTCTCGTTCAGTCGAGACCTCGGTCTGAGCGACGATCGAGGGGGCGGGCACGGCTGGCTCGCTGGGGTCGAGGCGTTCGCGCTTGCGACCGATGCGGAGCCAGGTCGGCCGATGCGGGGACGAATTCGCATCGGCCGCGGCGTCGGCTTGGCTTGCGGCGGCGGCGCCATCGACGGCGATGTTGACGATCAGCAGGAGGAAGAGGACGAGGCTGGAGGCCAGCGCGGCAGCGGCCGTGATCGTGGAAAGAAACCAGGGCTGGAGGGTCGAGATCCGTTGCAAGGCCTCCATCCCGGTTCGTCCGCCCGAGTAGACCGGCGGCATCTGGATCCACCAGGTCGTCTGCTCGGCGACGATGCTGAGGCCCACGATCATCGTCACGAACCCGACGGCCGCGAAGCGAGACCATCCCATCGCCCCCACGCCGGCGAGGAGGCAGAGCCAGGGAATCGCGGGCGCTGCGTACCATGGACCCGTCGTCGTGATCCCCCAGGCCATGGCCGACTGCAAGGCGTGGTAGAGCAATGCCGCGAAGAAACCGGCGACGACCCCCAGGCAAAGGACCGGGGTCGCGACTGAGTCGACGGTGAGAACCTCACGGCCGAGCTTGATCCCAAACCGCTCCAGTCCTCGACGCCCCAGGTACGTGCCCGCGGCCAGAACCAGGCCCCAGGCCGCTAATTCCACGCAGTAGCGGTGGTAGGTCGCGATGTCCGCGATCGGGAGGACCCACGACCAGTTCCCCTGAATGAAAACGCCCTCGCCGAACAGCCAGCGGGCGTACACCAGCGGGTGGAATTCACTGTAGGCCTTGTACAGATCGTGAAGTCCCCGTCCCTTGGCGCGGTTCTCGATGGCCTCCTGCATCGGAGTGGCCATACCGTAGACGCTGAAGTTGTGCGCAAGGTCGGGGCCCATCAGACAGGCGATCACGCAGGCGATCGCCGCCGCCGATCCGGACGCGACGCCCCAGGAGGGCCGCGTCCGCACCACGCCGATCAGCCATGCCAGTCCCAGCGCCGGGAGAAGTGCGAAATTCGTGGCTTTCATCACGATGGCCAGGCCGGTCAAGAGCGCGGCGAGAGCCGCCTGGCGGACCAACCTGCGGCTGTCGATCGCCATGGAGAGCATCGCCGCCACGGCGGCCACGGAGAAGAGCAGACCGGCCGCGTCATTGGAAACGCGGATCGCGTTCATTACTAGCAGCGGCTGGACCCCGATCATCAGGGCGATCCAGCCGGCCGTGCGGCGATCCGGGACTCGTTGAGCGACCACTCCGAGCGCGATCCAGACGGCCCCCGCGACGAACGCGAGGTTCAGGAGTCGCACCCCGGCGACCGAGGATCGGAGATTGTCCAGGCCGCCGAGGGCCCTGAACAACGGCCCGACCATGATGTAGTACCACCAGGAATGCTGAGCCTGGTAGAGCCGCACGCCGTGATTGGCCGGCACATGCGCCGCGTCGACGCGGCCCTTCTCACGGTCGGGGTTCCAGTACGACTCGTAGGAATGCGGCTTGATCGGCTGGGGGAATTGAACGCGCGCCGATTCGGGCTGGGGGAAATCGCGGTGGATGGCTGCGATCAGGTCGGCGGGAACCTGCGTCTGATTCAAAATCGCCCGCTGACCGGTATCGTGGATGTATCCGATGTAGGCGACGTGCTGATACTCGTCCCAGCCCTCGAACGGCGGGGTCTGGGTGAGTCCCACGACGCCTCGCGCAAGAACCAGCCCGACGACGATGAGGCGCAATCGATTCGAGAGGGACGGACTTCGGAGGTTCCTGGGGGTTTCCACCGTTGATTCCATGACCCGATATGCCTCCTGCACGCGTTTCCTGGCGACTTCCTGTCGCTACGGGCGGATCAACGCCTATTCACCGAATAACCATCGGCATCGGCGCCACGATACTCCAGTCACGCCGTCCCTTTCGAGGAGGGGGGCACGCGGTTTCGTGCTCAAAAGGCCATTTCTCTCGGGCTGTATCGATCGGCCTGGCCGTCGTCTCGATCGCCGAACTCGAGGGCGTTCTATTAGTAATGCAAACGTCCTGGTTCTGGAATCGAGAATCCCCGCGATCAGAGCGGTCGTTCAGCCACTTGGGCTCGAGCACGTACTAGGGTTGAATTGGGTCTCACGAATATGAATTTGATTGACTGACGCTGTTCCGATTGCGAGCAGTCACGGTATCGTGGTGGCTTCGCGGGATCTTGAGGACGACGCCTCCTCCTGATCCAGGTCGAGTGGGCCTGCGGGCCTGAAGCGGTACGGCGTCGCGATGCAAATCGCATTTTGGAGGAAGCAGCATGATTGGCTCCGAATTGGGCAACTGCGGTTTGCGTCCGGTGGGTGGGAAGCGGCGACGGCGGAGAGTCACGCCTCATCTGGAACCCATGGAAGGGCGGCTCTGCCTGTCTGGACTGACTCCTGGGCTCGGAGTCGCCACACCGGTCAACGGCTCGCTGATGTTCGTGATCGACAGTGACGCCAACGGCAGTTCGGACATCTCGCGGCCGTACGGAAGCGACACCGACATCCCGATCTTCGGCGACTTCACCGGCTCGACGCTGACGAACATCGGGATCTATCGTCCGTCAACCGGAACGTGGGCGATCGACACCAAGAACAACGGCTCCGTGGGCCTGGTCGTCTCGTTCGGGGGACCGAACTGGAAGCCGGTGACCGGCGACATCAACGGCGACGGCCGGACCGACCTGGGGCTCTACGATCCAAACACGGGAACGTGGGCCTTCTGCACCGACCTGAGCGGCCGCGTCAATCTGTCGTTCCATTACGGCGGGAGTCGCGGCGACGTTCCGCTGCTGGCCGACTTCAATCACGACGGATTCGACGATCCCGTGATTTACAACGGCGGCAACTGGCTTGTGGATACGAACTCGGACCGGGTCCCCGATCAGACCTATCGCTTCGGCGGCGCGAGCCTCGCCCCCGCCGGCGCTACGCCGCTGGCCTTCGACCTGTACGGCACGCACGACCCGGTTCTTGCTCTGGTCGCCCCCCAGTCGAACGGCCAACTCAACTGGTACATCAACCCGAGCCGCGACGGCAAGAACTACCAGACCTATCGACTCGGCCTGAACGGAAGCACTCCGTACACTGGCTACTTCTCGACGGCGAATTCTCTGTTCGTCAACTCTGCAACGGGGGCGGACGTGGCGGGGGCGGGGTCTTACGGGGCTCCGTTCAAGACCATCACCGCCGCTGTCAACGCCGCGACGCCCGGAACGACGATCCGACTGGCGTCGGGCGGCTATTCCGAGAACGTCATCCTCAACGCCAAGTCGAACCTGAAGATCGTCGGGACCGGGATGTACTCGACGGTCGTCTCCCCGGCGAGCAAGGACGCCTTTCTCGTTTACATGTCGTCGAACATCCACTTCGACGACCTCTGGCTCCGTTCCGCGGGGACCGACGGTCGCGGCATCGTTGCGCTGGGGTCGTCTGTCGTGACGAACCTCATCCGGACCAACGACACTCGCTGGATCGGCCTGCTGGCCGGCGGCGCCAATGGGCAGGTCACGACGGTGACCTCGCGCTACAGCCGGTTCGACGGAATTCAGACGATCTCCGGGGTTTATCTCGACGACGCCGCGATCGGCAGTTTCTACGGGATCTCGGCCTCTGAGATCGGCTTCGCCACGGACTACACCGGCGACGGTGCGGGGCTCGTCGTTCAGGGAACGTCCGTCGCCCGGGTCGACAGGTCGACGTTCTACCACAACCGGGACTGCGGCGTGACGGCCAACACCGGTGGACGGTTGGAGATGAGCAACTCCTACTCCGGGAATCACATCCAGGGGTTCGGCGCGAGCCTGTTCAACAACTCGACCGGCATCTTCAATAACGACACGTTCGCCAACAACGGCGTGACCTTCGGGGCGGTCGGCGGGATGAACGGGATCGAGTTCGCTTACAACTTCACGGGTTGGGGCTTCGTCGCCAACAGCCGCTTCCTGAACAACACGGCGAACGGCGTCTTCATCGAGAGCGCTCCCAACCAGATCCAGATCGTCAACAACTACTTTTCGGGCAACTGGGCTGGAGTCACCGTGTTTGCGGATCAACCCCAGGACATCAACGTCCTGGTGAAGGGGAATACGTTCGCCACGCCGGCGGACGCGACCTATGAGACGTTCGGCGTCACGGCCATCGGGAGCAAGGCCCACATGGTCCTGGGCGGTTCGGGGGCGGACCAGAACACCTTCGACGGCTTCTGGGACTACCGCTTCGTCGGCCTCAACCACGTGGGAGGGTTGCAGAACAAGGAGTTGGGCTGCCCAGACATCACGGTCCTTGGCAACGTCTTCCGGCGCAAGGGGCAGACGATTTCCACCAGCCTCGCCGTTGCTCCCTGCTGATTCTCGCGAGGTCGGCGGGCGGGGATTTACGCCCGCCGGCCTCGGACGATCGCGCGGACGCATTCAATCCGAATCGAAGGCTTCTGACCAGGCGCCACCCGGAATCCGCGCGCGTCCAGGCCGGCCAGCAGGACCTCGCGAACGCTGTCCTTGGATTCGCTTGGCGAGCCGCGATCGAACCACTCGTCGAAGTCCAACTCGAACTCTTCCTCGACGCAGCGGATTTCGGTCAGCCCGGCGGCGGCGAAAAGGTCGACGAGTTGACCGCCGGTCAGGTTGCGCGTGTGGGTGCGGTCGCGGGCGACTTCCAACTCCTGATGCTTTCTGGCACGGGCCGGATCGGGGCTGCAAAGGTGGTCGCAGAGAACGACGAAGCCCCCGGGCCGGACCAACTCGATCTGACGTGCGAGGAAGGCTCGCGGGTCCAGCACATGGTGCAGGACGTATCGCGAGTAGGCTCCGTCGAACGGGCCCAGGGCGGCGATTTCGGGCGAGTGGATTGAAGCCTGGACGAATCGCGCAGCATCCCCAAAAGGGGCGCAGCGAGCTTGCGCCCGCTCGATCATGACAGGGGAGAGGTCGGCGCCGACGACCTGGAAGCCGGCCTTGAGAAAAGCCTCGGCGACAAGGCCTGGTCCGCAGCCTGCATCGAGCAGGCGCGAGCCGGGCGGGAAATCGGCGGCTCGGACGAGGCGTTCGAGAGCGGCTGGATCGCTCTGGACGGGGGCTTTCTCGAACTTGGCCGCCTGATCGTTGAAGGCTCCGGCCAGGTCTTCGTCGTGTCGTTCGCCCATGGGTTTCGCTTTCGTACTCGGAGACTTCCATCGTCTGGCCGGCTCACTCGTCGGCCGACTCTTCCTTGATCCGGCGATAGGTTGCGCGGGCGACGTCGTAGGCCTGCGCGGCCGCCTCCTTCTCGCTCTCGCGAATCGCCGGGGACTTCTGCTTCCAGCACTGGTCGACCGACTTGAGGCACCATTCGGCCGACTTCTTCGAGGCCCGAATCGGCTTGTCGCCGACCAGAACGAAGACTGGGTTCGTGTGCGACGAGGGGAAGATCCGGGCGGCGATCCAACTGGATTTCGTGATCGGGGCCTCAAGCTCCAGGTCCTGGACCGATCCGTCAGCCTCGATCTCGCGACGAGCCACCGGCTGACCGTTGACGATGATCTCGACGGGAACCCTACGCGAGCCGCCCACCCGGGCGCGCTCGACGTGCCAGTACGGCTGCGACTCCAGCGGTTTGCTTCGGATCGATTCCGTTTCCAGCGTCGGCGTCGGAGCGAGCATCGCGGCGGCTTTCACGCGAACCTTGACAGCCCCCGGCTGCGGAAGGTTCAACTCGCTCCCGTCCTCGCCGACGTTTCGACCGCCGACTTGAAAGTCGACGAGGTGGCTGTGACCGTCGGAGACGTAAGACCGGCCTTCCTTGAGCTTCTGACACCAGGCGTCGAAGTCGAGCTTGCCATCGAGTTTCACGTAGACGCGACCCAGGCCGACGCGTTCGCCGTAGATGCAGGGGAAGTCGGTCTCGCCGCTGATCCGCGTCCGATATCCGCAGTTGAGCGTGTGATACCAGACGTTCAATTCCCAGGGAATCGGTGTGTCGACAGTCGAGATGAAGTCGACCGCGTCGTGAACAACGTCGACGACGTATTCATTGGCGCCGACTCCGTCATACGGCGGAATCTCGTCGTTCGGGATCGCGTTCGACCGTGTTTTCATGCCCCAGCCGCTGTGAGAGAAACCGACGACTCCGCCTTGTTCCTTGCCCCACTTCAGCACGGGGAGATCCCAACTCGGCCATTCCTCGATCCGGGTGGTCCCTGGGTAGTCGTCTTCCTTCAGCCGAAGGAGGCAGAGGTGGCCGGCGTGCGACGAGGGGAAGCCCGACACCTCCACGTCGTATCGCATCAGGTTCTCGGCCGTCGAGAGCTTGTGGACCTTGCCGTCGAAGAATGCTTTCTGGGCGTACCAGCAAGGCCCCCAGCTCAGGACGCAACCGACGTCCAGATCCTCGCCCAGGATGTGCCGCCACATGTCGTCGGGGGTGACGCCCTCGGTCGGGCTCTCGTAATGGGCGCAACCGGCGGCGTGAACGTGGTGGTCGCCGGAATACCACTTCATGGCGGCCAGATTGATCCAACGTTCCAGCTTGAACCCTTCGTGATGCCTCGTCCCTTTCGGCACAACGATCGTCTTCGAAGCGACTCGATACTCCGGTCCTCGGCCGAACTCGACCTGATATTCGCCGGGAGGGAGGAGAACGGTTTCGCCGTCGGCTCGATAGATCTGGGGGTGGAAGAAGAAGTCGGGCGCCAGCCGCCGGCTGGGGGAGGGATAGACGCGGCCCAGGCGGTCGCGGAAGAGAAACGTTCCCGTCGTGGGACGGCCGTCCCAGTCGCGAACTTCAAGCGTCACGGCGACGGCCGGCTCGACGCTGAAGAGGATGTCGACGTCGCTCCTGAACCCGAGGTCCTGCGATCCCTGGCCGACGCTGAAGGTCAGCTTGGCCTCGCGCCGGCCTTCGTCCCGAGCGGCGATCTGGACGATTCGATATTCGAGCGGCAGACCGGAGAGCCTGCGCACCATCGGCCGATCGTCGTACATGGCGACGTCGCACCATCGCTGAAGGACGTCGGCCTTGCCGATGCTCGGTTTGGGCTCGGATGCGTTGGTGGATCGTTTGAAGATCGGCCCGGCGTTGGGGCTCTCCACGACCAGCGGGGCCGTCACGCCGGCCTCGTTGTGTACCTTGACGAGGAAGACGCTCCAGCCGTTCTGGATCAGCTTTGGCTCCGCCGGGCCGGGGGCGGATTTGACGCGGCTCTCCGGGTTGATCTCCACGCCGACGAGGCAGCGAGCGTCGAGAATCTGCTGGATCGCCTTGACCGCCGCTGGACCTCCGGTCGAGTCGACGGCGGCGTCCAACTTCGCCTGCTCGTCGACCGTGAGCGGCTGGCCGAGAAGCTTGAGCGACTGGGCGATGCGTCTCGCCTGGGCGCCGAGGGGCTGGAACTCCACCTCCTGGACGATCGGGAGATCGTCGGCGCGCGCTCCCAAAGGGGCCATCCCAATGGTTCCAAGGGCCGCGGCGAGGAGTGTTTGAACAACGAGGCTCGCGCGTGGGTTCATGGTAGGCGGGCTCGACGAGTACGTCGGGAATCGTTCATGCGACGCCGAGGTCGATTCTGTCGCATCCCGAAACCAGCCGCAACCAGTCGGCGAGACGGCTCGCCGGGCGTCGCCGATTCGCCTTGAGCGGGGAGGGGGCTGCCGCTATCGTGTGCGGGCCGTTTCGGGCTGCTTTCTCTGGCCACGGAGGGCCGATCGCGTGAAACGCCAACGCGGATTCCAGGGCGACCGTCTGCGTCGTCTCTTGCAGAGCGGATTCAAGAAGCCGGCCGTCGCCGGCCGTTCGCCCCATATCGAGGTCCCAGGCGCATCGCGATCGCATCTGAATCACCCATCCGAGAACCGTCGGGAAGACTCCCGCGCGCGGGTCGTCGCGACGCTGGAACGCTGGGCGCGCTTGAAGGCGTATCTCCCGGAAGAGCTGATCCGTCACGGGCTCGTCGCCATGAGGGCGAATCGCGAGGCCCTTGGCGCCGCAGTTCAGTTCGGTGACGGCTGTCAACGGGCCTGCATCTTCGCCTGCGAACACTTTGAAGTCCTCGTCGCCTGCCGGACCTCGGGGCAGGGGGGGCCGATCCACGATCACGGCGGGTCGATCTGCGGCCTGCTTGTCGTCGAGGGGACGGCCACGGAGATCGTCTTCGAGGAGACGGGGGCCGGGCTGCTTTCTCCTTCGCGGTCTCACAACATCCCCGAGGGAGCGGTATCAGTCTCACGAAACGGCGATGTCCACATGCTCGCCAACTTGCAATCTGAGGGGACGCCGCTCATCACGCTTCACGTCTGCTCGCCGCCTCTGACCGCCCGTCATCGATTCCGGCTTGGGGAGACGGCCTTCAGCGGACTTGACGAGGTTGTAGACGAACAGACCTCCACTCGAAGTCTCTCGATCTGAGAAACGCCACATGCTCTGAGTCTTCAATCGGAAAGCTTACGAGTCCTCCACCTCCAAAGGGGCCACCCGATGAGTCGCAACCTCCGACAGCACGGGTTCACGCTGATCGAGCTTCTCGTCACAGTCTCGATCATCGGCCTGCTGATCGGGTTGATTCTGCCGGCCGTGCAGATGGCTCGTGAGTCAGCCCGAAGGCTGCGGTGCTCTAACAATTTGCGACAGATCGGGCTCGGATTCGCCGGCTATTCCACGGTCCACGATGCACTCCCGCCGACGTTCGGAGGGCTGGGCTTCTCGTCGTTTGCAGCGACCTTGCCGTTCGTGGAAGGCGTGACGCTGTATGCGTCAGTGAACTATGCGTTGATGCAAGACAGCCGTGCCAACGGAACGGCGACTTATTCCCTGGTCGATATCCTGCTCTGCCCCTCGGATCCTCCGATGAGTCGCATGGGGTGGACGAATTACGCGGCAAACATCGGGTGGAAACGCCAGGATATCCAGCGATGTAATGGGCTATTCGTCCTCTTCACAGAACCACTCGTTCGGTCGGCGTCGGTCCTGGATGGATTGTCGAATACGGCGATGGTCTCGGAATGGGTCTGTGGCCAGGGAGGTGTGATCGGTGTCGGCGATCGCCTCGGCTCGGCATACGACATCGAAGCTGACTTTTGGAGACCGGGACAGTTCGAGGCGGCGATGAAAGCCTGCAACAACCTCAAACTGGGGGAGCCGTTACCTCACGCTGGAAAAGGAAGACCTTGGTTGAACGGCTCACCAGGCTTCAGCGCCTACTCTCACAACCTGGGCATCAACTTTCCGAGTTGTATCCATACGGAGAATCCATCCTCCTCATGGACCGCCGGTAGTCGGCACGGTTCGGGGGCGAACGTCCTATCGGGCGACGGCCACGTCGCTTTTCTGAAATCCTCCATGGCTCTCCCGGTCTGGCGAGCCTTGGGCACTCGCGATGGTGGCGAATTGGTGGGGACTTTTGAGTGAATTACTCCCCATCGCCTTGCCATGCGGAGCTTGGAGCACGGCTGGAATCAAACTGTCCTTGCAGGCCTTGGGCGATTCGCTTATCGTTCCGGGCCGATTGGAGACGGCGGCCGTCGATCTCCGACGCGTTCGTCGCTCTGGCCAGGAAGGCCGGGGAAGGGCCGAGCCCTGCGGGCGCTCGGGAGGGATTCCGATGAAATGCCGATGGTTCCGCCGGCTGCTCTTGATCCTGCCCGGGATCGCGGTGGCGCCGGTCCTGCTCTGGTGTCTGATCGTCCTGCTGGCCCCCACCAACTGGGCTCGCAAGCAGGTCGTTGCGGCGTTGGAGCGGTCGAGTGGACGAGCCGTCGACCTCGATCGCCTCACCGTCTGTTTCAGCGGCGGCCTCGACCTGACCAATCTCCGGATCGGCGCTCCTGGTTCTCAGGACGATCCCTGGCTTGAAGCCGGCAACCTCCATCTGGACGTCGGCGTTTTTCAGATCCTCTGCGGCCGATTCGACGCGACGGCCCTCGACATCGACGGACTCCGCCTTCGGATCCGTCGACGCGCGGACGGGACCTTCGAACTCGCCGATCTCGTCCGCGCTCGAGGAGCTTTAAACGCGACCGACACTCAGACTTGCTCGGGCCCGACGAACCTGCAGATCCACGTCAGCCACGCCGAGATCCACCTGATCGACGAACCCACGCAGGGGGACGTCGTCCTGAAGGGGGTCGACGGCGAGGGGACCTGGGAAGAAGGCCGCACGATCACCGGAACCATGACCGGCATGGTCAATCAGGGTGAGTTCCGCTTCTCGGGCTCGCTCAACCGCATTCCGGGCCGGCCGAGTTTTGAGGGGCAAATCTTCGCGGATCGCGTGGTCCTCGACGACGGAATGGCGTTCCTCCGCTACCTTGTCCCCGTCCTGGCCGGGTCGAACTTCCGGGTCGGCGGCGACATGACCATGGAGATGTATCTCCGAGGCGACGGAGAGACGCGCGAGATGCTCCGTCAAACGCTCGTCGGCGACGGCCGGATCATGATCGACCCCATTCAACTCGACGGCAGCGAACTCTTCGCCGAGGTCGAGAAATCCGTGCCGATGCCGGTCAAGAACCGCGGAGGATCGCTCCGGACCGAGTTCACCGTCAAGGAGGGGCGGATCACCACCAATCGGCTCTCCCTCAACGTGGCCAAGGCTCCCCTGGTGGTCACCGGCTGGACCGATTTCGACGGCCGGCTCGACTACAGGATGAGCCTCGAAGGACTGGCCGAGCGAGTCCCCGACCGCGCCCGACGGTTGCTCGCCGACCTGGACCTGGACGTTGAGGCCCTCAGCGGCCTGCGACTCAGCGGAACGGTCGACGACCTGAACGTCAGCGTTCTGGGCCGGGGTGCAGACGCCGTTTCCCCGGTCGACGGTTTCCTTGCTCCTCCCGATAAACAACGGCTCAAAATGCTCGGCCGGGAGATCCGAGACAAGATCCTTCGTTGACGACGGTCCTCCCGGTCGTGCGTCCTGCACCGCCCACCCCTCCCACTCCCCCTCGATTCGCCTGATGCGCCGCCCCGCACCGTCCCGATCTGTTCGAGGCCGAAACCTCGCTCGGGGCGATGGTGTTTGATTGCATGTGTTTGGTTCTTGATTCAGGCGGCAACGGAACATACAATCAGGAGGTTCGGGCCTCGGTTCTCGAGGCGCGAGTATCCAAGGAGGAGCCGACGGTGCCGAGGCGAGCTTGGATCGGGCTGTTGTGTTTCTGGCCGGGCCTGCCGCAAATCTGGACCGGGCAGGAGGTTTTCGGGCTGCTGCTCGCCGGCTTCTTCGCCGCGACGATCAATCTGGCAGTCGTCGCGCGATGGGTCTGGGTCGAGGCTTTCGCCCCCGGTTGGGCTGATTTCTTTGCGGTCACGGCGATCTTGACGTGGTCGGCGGCCTTCGTCTATACGACCTGGTGGGTCTGGCTTTGCCATCCCGATCGCCACCGCGCCGAGATCGAGAAACTCTATCGAGAGGCCCTGGATCTCTATCTGCAAGGCAAGTGGAACGAGTCCCGGCGGCGGATCGAGCGGATCCTGGCGTTGGACGAGACCGACGTCGACGCTTTAATGCACCTGGGGGCGATCCACGTCCGAACTCACCGTCCCGATCTGGCGCGACGGGCGTATCGTCAGTGCCTGGAGCAGGACGGAGGGGCCAAGTGGCGGTGGGAGGTCGAACGATCGCTGGCAGCACTGGAGCGACCTCACTCCTGAGAGATCAGTCGGCTCTTTGGATCGCCGCGGCGAGAGGCTCGCGACCCCCGAGGAGACCCGGCGGGACGCGAGCCGCCGTCGTTTCAGGAAGGGGCGGCGAATCTCAAAACTAATCGGTCGGGGCGGTCGTATTGAACGAATCGCGGCGTCGGGGTGTACAATGCTAGGCAAGAGAAGGCTCGTCGCCTAGGCGGGAGGATCGGCCCGTCGCCGCTATGAACGTCGGATCGGAGTAGACCGCATGTTTGAACGCTTCACCGATCGTGCCCGGAAGGTGATGCAGCTGGCCAATCAAGAGGCCCAGCGCTTCAACCACGAGTACGTCGGCACGGAACACGTCCTGCTGGGGCTGATCAAGGAAGGCAGCGGAGTCGCCGCCAACGTCTTGCGGAACCTTGACGTCGATCTCCGGAAGATCCGCAACGAGGTCGAGAAGATCGTCCAGGCCGGTCCCGAGATGGTCACGATGGGGAAGCTCCCCCAGACCCCCCGGGCCAAGAAGGTCATCGAATACGCGATCGAAGAAGCTCGCAACCTGAACCACAACTACGTCGGCACCGAACACCTTCTACTCGGCCTGTTGCGCGAGCAGGAAGGGGTGGCGGCCCAGGTCCTGATGAACCTGAACCTGAAGCTCGAAGAAGTGCGCGAGGAGGTGCTGAACTTGCTCGGTCACGGGATGGACGCTGGCGGCGAAGGTGGTGAGCGCGGCGCCGCAGCAAAAGGCAATAAGTCCAAGACCCCGGCCTTGGACTCCTTCGGACGCGACCTGACCGATCTGGCTCGGCAATCCAAGCTCGACCCGGTCATCGGCCGCCAGAATGAAATCGAGCGCGTGATCCAGGTGCTCTCGCGCCGCACCAAGAACAACCCGGTCCTCCTCGGCGAGGCGGGCGTCGGCAAGACGGCGATCGTCGAGGGCCTGGCCCAACTCATCGTCGACGGCGGCGTCCCCGAGTTGCTGCGCGACCGGCGGATCGTGGTGCTCGACCTGGCGATGATGGTCGCCGGCACGAAGTACCGCGGCCAGTTCGAGGAGCGCATCAAGGCGGTCATGAACGAGGTCCGCCGCGCCAAGAACACCATCCTGTTCATCGATGAGCTGCATACGCTCGTCGGCGCGGGCGGGGCGGAGGGGGCCATCGACGCCTCCAACGTCCTCAAGCCGGCCCTGGCGCGCGGCGAGGTCCAGTGCATCGGCGCCACCACCCTCGACGAGTACCGCAAGTACATCGAGAAGGACGGCGCTCTGGAACGTCGGTTCCAGATGATCATGGTGGAGCCCCCCAGCAAGAGCGAGGCTCTGGAGATCCTCCGCGGCCTCCGCGACCGCTACGAGGCCCACCACCGCGTTCAGATCACCGACGACGCGCTCGAGGCGTCCGTCGAGCTGTCCGACCGCTACATCACCGGCCGCTGCCTGCCGGACAAGGCCATCGACGTGGTCGACGAGGCGGGTGCCCGCGTCCGACTCAAGGCCATGACCCGGCCCCCGGATCTGAAGGAGCTCGACGAGCAGATCGAGCGCCTCAACCAGGACAAGGAAGAGGCCGTCGCCAACCAGGACTTCGAGCGGGCCGCCGCGCTCCGCGACCAGGCCGACAAGCTCAAGAAGAAGAAGGAGACGATCACCCGCGAGTGGCGCGAGCGCTCACGAGAGATCGACGGCACGGTCGACGAGGAGGTGATCGCCGAGGTCGTCTCCAAGATGACCGGGATCCCTCTCACCCGCCTGGAGACCGAGGAAACGGCTCGTCTGCTCCGGATGGAAGAGGAGATCCAGAAGAAGGTCATCTCCCAGACCGAGGCCATCAAGCGGATCAGCGAGGCCGTCCGCCGCAGTCGCGCCGGGCTCAAGGATCCCAAGCGGCCGATCGGCAGCTTCGTCTTCGCCGGCCCCACGGGCGTCGGCAAGACGCACCTGGCCAAGGCCCTGGCCGAGTTCATGTTCGGCGACGCCGACGCGTTGATCCAGATCGACATGTCGGAGTACATGGAGAAGCACAACGTCTCGCGGCTGATCGGCGCCCCTCCGGGCTACGTCGGCTACGAGGAAGGCGGCCAGCTCACCGAGAAGATCCGCCGCCGTCCCTACGCCGTGGTCCTGCTCGACGAAATCGAGAAGGCCCACCCGGACGTCTACAACATGCTCCTCCAGATCATGGAGGAAGGTCGGCTGACCGACAGCTTCGGTCGCAACGTCGACTTCAAGAACACTATCATCATCATGACGACCAACGCCGGCGCCGAAGTCACCGCCAGCACGAACCTCTTCGGGTTCGAGCGCGGCCGCGACGAGGCCCACTCCTACGAGGAGATGAAGGAACGGCTCAAGGTCGCCATCGAGAAGTACTTCCGGCCTGAGTTCCTCAACCGTCTGGACGACGTCATCGTCTTCCACTCGTTGACCCAGGCCGACCTGAAGCGGATCGTCGACATCGAGCTGGCCAAGATCCGGGGCCGCATGGCCGAACGGGGTCTGGAACTGGCCCTGACCGACGCTGCCAAGGAACTGATCATCGCCAAGGGCTACAACCCCGACTACGGCGCCCGCCCGCTTCGCCGTGCGATCGAGAACATGATCGAGAACCCCATGGCCGAAGAAGTCCTCCGGGGCACCTTCGCCGGTAAGGATCTCATCACGGTCGACGTCGAGGGCGATAACGAGAGCAAGAAGCTCAAGTTCACCGCCAGCAAGAAGGGCGACGAGGCCAAGGGCCCGGCGCTGGCTGCGGTCGGCGGCGACGCCTGATCGTCGGCTCCAGGTTTAAGACCGCAAGTGGGGAGGGCTCCGGTCCTCCCCACTTCGTTTCGAAGCGAGGGACGTCGGGAGACGCCTGATGGGCCGCGACCAGAGTCCTCCATCGCTCTGCATCGTGACGCCGACCTTCGAGCGTCGCACGCTGCTGAAGCGGTTCCTGAAACAACTCCCGAAGCAAGAGTTCCAGGACTGGAAACTGGTCGTCGTCCATGACGGGCCGAACGGCCGGATCAAGTCGCTCGTCGGTCGCTTCGAGGCCTCCGATCCGCGGATCGTCTTCGTGGAGACGCCCGACTGGAACAACGACTATGGGGCGACGCCCAGGCTGGTCGGCGTGCAGGAGGCGAGGGCTCGCTTCGCACCCGACTACATCCTGTTCTGGGACGACGACAACTCGTTTGAGCCCGACGCCCTATGTCGCATTCGGGACTCGCTGGTCGCCCACGATTACCCCGAGGTCCTCATCGTCTCCGTGGACTACCGCGGCCGTGAGATGCTGCCGCCGGAGGGCGTCTCGGGCTATCACCTCAAGATCGGCCAGGTCGACATGGCCTGCATCATTGTTCGGACCTGGCTGGCGCAGGCGGGCTACGAGGCGGTCGTCCAGGCGAAGTGGGACAATCCCGGTCGCGACCTATTCGTCCAGGACTGGATGCTCCTGGCCCACGTCCGGGAGCGTGTCCCGACGCCTCGGATCGTCGTGGATCGAAGCATCAAGGTAGGGACGATGGACGGTCTGCGCCGACTCCATACGTGGCGACGACGATGGGGGCTTCCGTCCCTGGGCCTGACGAGCCAACGTTGGTTTCGAAGGCTGACCGAGGGCGTGTTCTGACTCGCCGGCCCTGGATTTCGGCTCACTCTTCGTAGAGGTCGCCGATGCACGAGTCGACGGCGTCGGGAACCAGAGCCTTCGCCGGTTCCTCGTGGTGAACCTTGCCGTTTGCGGACGGTTCCGGCTTGAGGGCTGGTACGTGCTTCGGCTTCTTCGGCGGCGGAGCGTCGTTCCAGAGCTTGTCGGCGACGACCACGAAGGCCGGCACCAGGATCGGCCGGACGAGGAAGGTGTCCAGCAGGATGCCCAGGCCCAGCGAAAAGCCCAGTTCGCGCAGCGAGGTCAGGCTGCCGGTCAGCATCGAGCCGAACGTGCCCGCCATGATGAGGCCGCACGAGCTGATGATCCCGCCAGTGTGAGCCACAGCCCGGCGCGTCCCTTCGACGACGCCGTGCTTGGCTTCCTCCTCGATCACACGCGCCATGAGGAGGATATTGTAGTCCTCTCCCACGGCCACCAGGATCACGAACAGGAAGAAGCCGACCGTCCAGTCCAGCCCCGCCCAGGGTTCAGGGCCGTGGTGCAGGTTCTTGAAGACCAGCTCGGTGATCCCCAGCGACGCCAGGTAGCCCAGAACGACCGTGAAAATCAGGTAGAGGCACGTTCCCGGTCGCTTCAGCAGGGCGACCAGGATCACGTACACGCCGAAAGTCACCAGGAAGTACATCCGGTGCTCGTCGCCCGTCGTGACCCGCATGAGGTCATTCACCGCCGATGTGGAGCCGGCCAGGCCGACGCCCACCGCGCCGTGGATCGGCCCCTCGGGCTTGCTGGCGGCGTCGAGCGTCTCCTCGATCCGGGCGAGCGCTTCCAGACTGGCCCGCGAGAACGGGTCGGATGAGAAGACCACGTCGAACCGACTGATATGGTTCTGGTCCTTCGGCTCGGCCGGCTTGACGCTGATGTAACGGCCCTCGGCCGCCGCGTGGAGCGCCTTGTCGGCCATCCGCTGGAGGAAGTTCATCTCCGAGGCCGGCGGCGAAGGCCTGCCGAGCGGCTGCGTCAGCGAGCGGACCTCGGCGACGCCCGGAACGGCCAGCAGCCGCTTCGTCATCTCCGCGACCTTGTCGCGGCCTTCGGGCGATCGGAAGTCGAGCTTCGGATTCTCCACCACCGCGATCGTCGGGCTCAACTCCCCGACCGCGAAGTATCGCCGGATGACCGAGGCTCCGATGACGCTCGGCCGATCGGGCGCGAGGTCGGCAAGCTGGCTGTAGTTCGACGTCGTCTGGGCGCCGATGACGGCCAGCGGCACCAGAGCGGCGAGGCTCACGAAGAGAATCCATAGCGGGTGGCGGACGACCAGGCTCGACACCGCCACCCAGAACCCCGTCATCGGGGTTTCATTCAGGCTCTCCTGCTCGCGGTCAGCCCCGGGAGTGTGATGGGGGGGCTTGAACGGCCAGAAAATCGCGCCGCCGAGCCAGGAAAGCATCATCGGTGCGAGCGTCAGGGCGGCCAGCAGGGCGATCGTCAGGCTGAGTGCGATGGCCGGGCCGGTGTAGCGGATCTTGGCGAAGCTGGAGAAGATGAGCATCCCCAGCCCGATCACAACGGTCCCCGCGCTCGCGACAAGTGCGCCGCCGACCTGTTCGATCGACTCGCGGAGTGCGTCACGGCGCGAGCGGCCTCGGGCCAATTCCTCGCGGTACCGGGCGATCAGGAAGAGGCAGTAGTCGGTCCCTGCTCCGAAGAGGACGACCACCACGAAGACCCTGGTGATGTTGATGACCTGAAAGCTCAGCCAGGGAGCCTCCCAGCGTGTCGCCAGGTCCGACGAGACGGCCGCCAGGGAGGCGATCGCCTTCATGGAGACGACGACCGAGAAGGCGATCGTCACCAGCGGCACCATGGCGAGCAGCGGGGAGCGGTAGACGACCAGCAGAATGGCGACCACCAGGACGATGGTGGCGACGGTCGTGGCGTCGATGCTCTCCTGGGCCGCTCGGTTCATGTCGTGGCCGACGACCGCGGAGCCAGAGACGGATCGGACCAGGCCCTCAGGGAGGGGCGGCTGCTTGGCGAGGTACTCCAGAATCTGGTCGACGGCGATTCGGGTTCGCCGCGAAAGGTAGGTGCCGTTGAGCGAGGCGATGGAGAGGACGGCCTGCCCCTTGCCGTCCTTCGCCGTGCCGATCAGCCGCTGACCGATGACCGGCGAGCGGTGGGTGTCCAGCTTCTTGACCCCCAGCGTCGGCTCGGCCTCGCTCCATTTGTAGAAGTCGGCCGCGAACTTCTCGACGAAGGCGAGGTCGTCAGGACTGAGCGCGGCGTCCTTCCGTTCGTGGATGAAAACGACCTGTGAACTCGCCGCGTCGCGCGGGAAGCCGCGCTCCATCAGGTCCTGGCCGACGACGCTGGGATATTCGCGGGGGAAGAACCGGACGTCGTCGTCCTTGGTCACGTTCTCCCATCGCGGTGCGTAAAGAAACAGCAGCGTCGTCGCTGAAATCCAGAGCAGCAGCACGATCCAGGATCGACGCTGAACCAGTCCGGCGAGAAAAGAGAACATATTCGGATCGTGTTCCCGTATAGGATCCGGGGACGTTCATCCTGAACTGGTCCGCCGGTTGGCGTCCGGCCGATCCCAAGTCATCCAGCAGCAAGCATTTTGGTTGAGAGGGATGAGTCTAGTCGATCCCCATCGCCCTGTCAAAGCGTAACGCAAACCCTGGGCCTGGGCGAGCCCCTCGCCTGGCGGTCCATCGGAAGAGATCGGACGATCCGGACGTCGGGTTGGCCTGAAACTTGCCGTGACGCGTATTATCCTTTAGAAGATTCCAAGCGGGCCGTCGATCCGGCCCGGAAATGGTGTCCTGAGGAAACCTGCCTTGTCGCCCTCAACGCTCCGAGAACTCAGCATCAACTGGACGGGCCGGCTGGCCCACTTCAACACGCATCGAAATGATGAGCATCTGAACGCGCTGTACGAAGAGTGCCTCCGTTTCGTCGGCCTGCACCTAGAGAACGACCTGTCCCGGTCCGACTACTGGTCGCGGAGGCCGCTGGACCGACGCCTGGCAGTGCTCCTCTACCTGGTCGATCAGGGTGTGGTTGAAATGGCCGCGAAGCACGGCCGTCACCAGTTCATTCCGACGACCGACGCCGAAGCGTGGGTCGCCTCCAACCCGGCCATGCGTCCCTTTTCCAAGGCGACGCTCGAGCTGATCGCGGCCCTCCGGCATTACGCCGCCCGGCTTTCCCGGCCGCGCAAGTCCTCGTCCTAACCTGGACGTCGACGACGTTTGGGGCCCCGAGATCCAACCTCCGGGCCCCGCGAGATCCTTCTCCAGGCTCCCCACTCACCCCGTACCGGCGAGGGTGCCGCAGGCGGCCTGGATGTCCTTCCCGCCCGAATAGCGGCGGACGATCGGCTGGCCGACGTGGCGTGTGAGTGCGTCGCGGAAGGATTGCAGCTCGTCAGCGCCTGGAGGCGAGTAGCGGCCGGTGGGGTCGGTGACCTCGATGAGGTCGACGCGGACGGGCGTATCGCCGATCAGTTCGCCCAGGGCTCGGGCGTCGTCCTCGCCGACGTTCACGCCGCTGATGCAGACGTACGCCAGCGTGACGCGGGTCCGCCGCGCCAGGGCGTACCTGCGCGCGGCGGCGACAACCTCGGCGACCGGCCACCGGGCGGCGACGGGGACTAACTCGCGACGTTTCTCGTCGGTCGCGGCACCCAGGCTGACGGCCAGACGGTAGCGACGGCCTTCGCGGGTGTAGCGGTCGATCTCCGGAACGAGGCCCACGGTGCTGATCGTGATCGCCTTGGCGGCGACCGAGCCGGCCGAGGAGCATCGCATGAGGTCGGCGGCCGTCATGACGTTGTCGTAGTTCAGGAAGGGCTCCCCCATCCCCATGAAGACGGCCCCCGTCACCCGGCGGCCCTGGGAATGGACCACGTCGCGGGCCTGGAGGAACTGGTCGATGATCTCCCATGTCTTGAGGTTGCGCCGAGTGGTCATGCGGGCCGTCGCGCAGAAGGTGCAGCCCATCGCGCAACCTACCTGCGAGGACAGGCAGAGGCTGACCGCCCCCTCCTTGTGCAGCGGGATCAGGACCGTCTCAAGAGCCAGGTCTTCGGCCGTCCGGAATCGGAGCTTCTGGAATCCGTCGCCCGGCGAAACGACCGAGGCGTCGAGTCGAAGCCGGGGCAGGGGGAGGGGCCCGATCGACTCGGCCAGGCGTTTGGGGATCTGAGACTCAGCCATCCAGCGGTCAGGTTCCAGCACCCCGCGGCGGAAGATCGCCGAGAGCAACTTCCGCACGACCACGGCGTCGCAGCCGCGTGCTGCGGCCCACGTCTCCAGTTCACCCGGCCCTACATCTCTCGGATCGATCGTCACGTCCACCACTTGCTTTCCTCGACGGCGGTCCCTGGTGCGTTCTCGCCCCAGGATATCAGAGTGGGACCCCTCCGCAGAATTCCACCTTGCACCAGCCGAGACGTCCGCCAAAGAAATCCAATAGGGAGTAACATCCAGGTAAGGAGAGTGAGCGTGCGGGCTTGGCTCCTGCTTTTCGAACTGAGTGATGGACGACGCTTGTGCGCCAGCGAAAAATGGTCAATCGAAGCCAATCCTCCAGCAACGCCGGGCGATCGGCCGAGGGGAACTCGGCGGATTGGTATGGGCTTGTTAAGTTGTTTTGTGAAAAAGCCTTGTGTTTCGTGGGTGAAGGGCGTCCCAGGGCCTCGGAGGCTCCGGTCGGTCGAACGAAAGGCGTGCGAACGAACCCGAGCAGACCCAGTCCGCTTCAATATCGCGATCAGGCCGGCGAACATCCAAGATGAGGCGTCCGGCGTCGAAATCCAGATTTCGATGGTGTTGAAAATTCCTTAGATTCTCGAACAAACCAACGGGATGAACGCGGCGTAGGAATTGAGATTCGCAAGCGATCAAGCCGGCCGTCGAGGGGATGAGACGTCGTCCTGGAGCGGTCCGGATCGGAATGGACGAGGGGGTTCAACGGGACCCTCTCAGGGCCGTCGTCGGTCCCACCATGGACATCGAAGAGGAGAGATTCGAGTATGAAGCGAAATCCAGTCGCCTGGGCGGCTTTGGTCGTTTCTTCCGCCGCTCTGGTTAGCTCGACGGGCGTACTGCGGCCGATGCCCGCCGCCCCCAAAGTTGCGCCCGAGAGCCAGAAGGTTGCCGAGGCGCTTTCCCAGGCCTATGAGGCCGTGGCCGAGTTCGTGAAGCCGTCGGCCGTGCAGATCAGCGTCAAGAAAAGCTCCGCCGGGCCGAACGTGCGGAACTTCCAATTTCCGTTCCCTGGCGGGCCGAACGGTCCTCGCGGCCGGAACCCGCAGGGTCAGCCCGACATGAAGGACTTCGAAGAGATGCTTCGGAAGTTCTTCGGTCCCGACGGACTGCCGGAGAGGAACCAGTTCGGCGGCCCCACGCCTGGCACGGGGGTCGGCTCGGGCTTCGTGTATGACGACAAGGGCCACATCCTGACGAACAACCACGTGGTCGAAGGGGCGGACAAGATCGTCGTCACCTTCCACGATGGGATCGAGGTTCCCGCGACCGTCGTTGGGCGTGATGAAAAGTCGGACGTGGCGGTCATCAAGGTTGAGACCAGCAACTATCCCGCCCTGCCTCGCGGCGACAGCGGCAAGCTGAAGGTCGGCGACCTGGTCATGGCTGTGGGCTCGCCCTTCGAGCTGAGCCAGACCTTCACCACGGGCATCATCTCGGCCACCGACCGGAACAACGTCCGGATCAACGACTACGAGTCGTTCCTCCAGACCGACGCGGCCATCAACCCGGGCAACTCGGGCGGGCCGCTGGTGAACATGGCGGGCGAGGTGATCGGCGTCAATTCGGCGATCGTCACCGGCGGCCGCGGCAACGACGGCATCGGCTTTGCGATCCCGATCGACATGGCCGCCAACGTCGCCGACCAGCTCATCAAGTCCGGCAAGGTCAGCCGGTCGCGGATCGGCGTCCAGATGGAGCCGCTGACCCCGGTCCTGGCCAAACAGCTTGGCCTGGAAGACGGCGTCAAAGGGATTCTCGTGAGCCTGGTCGCTGACGGCTCTCCCGCCGAGAAGGCCGGGCTGAAGCAGGGCGACGTGATCGTGAGCTTCGGCGGCGAGAAGCTTGACGGCAGCCTCCCGGTGTTCCGCCTCAAGGTGGCCGCCAGCGCCGTCGGCAAGGGGGTCGATATCGACTACTACCGCGAGGGCCAACGCAAGACGACGACCATCGTCCCGGTGGCCGAAGACAAGGTGGTGTTCGACATCGAGCAGAATGCCCAGAAGGAAGGTCGGGAATCCGAGAAGAAGGAGCCCGCGTCAACGGCCGTCGCCGACTTCGGCCTGGAAGTCCAGCCTCTGACCGCTGAGCTCGCCGAGTCGCTCGGCCTGCCCAAGGATCAGAAGGGCCTGCTGGTCGCCGCCGTGAAGGAGAACAGCACGGCCGAGGCCGAGGGAATCCAGGAAGGCGATGTCATCACCAAGGTCCTCCGCGACAAGCGTGTTCAGCCGATCGGCGACGTCCGCGCGTTCCAGGACCTGGCCTCCAAGAGCGAGGTTCTGTCGTTCTACGTTCACTCCGCCAAGTCGGGCAGCCGCTTCGTCTCGCTGACGAAGGCCGCCCTCCCGGCCGGCAAGTGATCCACCTACCGCCGCCCTCCTCGGGCGGCGGCTCTCAAAACGACGAACGGCCGCGCCGAGTGAACTCGGCGCGGCCGTTCGTCATCTATGGTGATCCAGAGTGACCGGGTCCGTGGGGTCAATCGGGTGGGCGGCTACGAAGTCGGTGGGTCGTCCTGGTGGTAGAACGAGTTATCGACCTGCAACCCTTCACGAATCACTCAAACCAATTGGGCCGATTGGATTCAAGCCGGTCGCTCGGACGGCCGAAACTCGTCCGGTCGTCCGACGCCTGCGGGTCGGCGAGACAGATCCGCGTGGGCCGTTGGATTGGATCTGCCCGTTCGCGAGGTTCTGTTGTATTGTAGTCGATAGAGGGGGGCCGGGCGCGTCCGCGAGGGGTCGTCCCGGCGGTGGCCAGCTCAGGGAACACGAAGAAAAGACACCCACCGGCGGTCAGGACGGGCGATGCGACTTCGTCGCCGTGGCCGACGCGTGTCGAGGATGAAGGTCGCGATGAACGATCCGACGACGAACACCGGATCCGAAGAACACGAGTCGACCGAACGCTACGATATCGAGGTCGCGCCCCGGGTCCGGAACCTGCCGCCGTACCTCTTCGGCAAGATCAACGAGCTGAAGTATCGGAAGCGCACCGCCGGGGACGACGTCATCGACCTGGGCATGGGCAACCCGACCGACCCCCCCGAACAGTGGGTCGTCGATAAGCTCTGCGAGGCCGCCCAGGATTCGCGGAACCACCGCTACAGCGTCGCCACGGGGATCTACAACCTCCGTCGCGAGGTCGCTGCGAAGTACGAGCGGCGGTTCGGCGTGAAGCTCGACCCCGACCAGGAGGTCGTGGCGACGATCGGCTCGAAGGAAGGGTTCAGCCACATGTGCCTGGCCCTGCTCGGGCCTGGCGACACCGCGCTGGTCCCCGCGCCCACCTTCCCGATCCACAGCCACGCCGTCGCGCTGGCCTCGGCCAACGCCATCTCGCTGGACGTCCGCGACCAGCAGGCGTTCCTGACAAACATCGCCCGGGTGTGCGACAGCCTGCTCCCCCGGCCCAAGATCCTGGTGCTGAACTACCCCCACAATCCCTCGTCGGCGGTCGTCGAGCCGGCCTTCTTCGAGGAGATCGTGGCGCTGGCGAAGAAGTACCGCTTCTTCGTGATCCACGACTTCGCCTACGGCGACATCGGCTTCGACGGCTACCAGCCGCCGAGCTTCCTGTCGGTGAAGGGGGCGACGAAGGTCGGCTGCGAATTCACGACCATGTCCAAGGGCTACAACATGGCCGGCTGGCGGGTCGGCTTCGCGGCCGGCAACCGCGATATGCTCGGCGCTCTCAAGGCGATCAAGGGCTACTACGACTACGGCATCTTCCAGGCCGTGCAGGTTGCCGCGATCGTCGCCCTTCGCCACGGCGAGGAAGGGCGGGCCGCGCAGGTCGCCGAGTATCAGGAGCGCCGCGACGTCATGGTCCGCGGCCTTCGGCGACTAGGATGGGAAGTCGAGCCGCCCAAGGCCGGCATGTTCGTCTGGGCGAACATGCCTGAGCCCTGGAGGAGCCAGATGGGCTCGATCGACTTCGCCATGAAGCTGCTGGAGGAGGCGAACGTCGCCGTCAGCCCCGGCCGGGGCTTCGGCGAGGCCGGAGAGGGCTGTCTGCGGCTGGCTCTCGTCGAAAACTCCCACCGTCTCCGCCAGGCGATCCGCCAGATCGGCCGCTGCCTGCGGGTCGAGCCCGCCGTCAGCTAAGCCGATCTTCGGTCCGACCCAGGCCGGGACGCTCAGGCGTCCCGGTTCCGGCCCTGCGGGGCAGAGGGCGGGTTGTCGTGGTGGGCCTGCTGGTTCGAGACGCCAGCCCCCTTGGGGGGCGGCACCTGGTCCAGTCGACCGAAGATCATCCGCCCTGCGCTGGTCTGCAGGACGCTGGTGACGGTCAGCCGCACGTTTTCGCCCAGGTGGTAGGCCCCCTGTTCGGCCACGACCATCGTCCCGTCGTCGAGATAGCCGACGCCCTGGCCTGACTCTTCGCCCCGCTTGATGAGCTTAACGCCCAGATTCTCGCCCGGCAGGACGATGGGCTTCATCGCGTTGGCCAGGTCATTGAGGTTGATGACGTCCACTCCCTGGAGTCGGGCGATCTTGTTGAGGTTGTAGTCGTTGGTGACGACCTTGCCTCCGAGATGCTTCGCGAGGATCACCAGCCGCTGATCGACCTCGCGGACTCCGGCCAGTTCGGGGATCTCGGCGTCATCGATGCGGACCTCCACGCCGGGCGACTTCTGGAGTCGATTCAGGATGTCCAGCCCGCGCCGGCCGCGGTTGCGTCGGAGCTTGTCGGAGCTGTCGGCGATCCCCTGCAGCTCCTGAAGGACGAACCGGGGGACGACCATCGGCTGGTCAATGACTTTGGTTTCAGCCACGTCGGCGATCCGCCCGTCGATCACGACCGAGGTGTCCAGCACCAACGGCCGCGCTCCCTTGACCTCCTTCGAGAACTCGACGTAAGGGATGACGAATCGGAAGTCGTCCTTGGTCTGCAACAGGGTCGAGATGCAGATGTAGGTGATGAAGACCATGATCACGCTGGAAACCACTGGGTGGATCAGCGGGTTGAGAGACTGGTGCATCGCCGGCTGGAGGGCGTCGTTGATGAGGTTGCTCAGGAAGATGCCGACGATGACCCCGAAATATATGGCGGAAATCGTCTGGATCTTCTTGCGGGGGGTCAGCAGGTCGCCGATGACGAAGGCGATCGCCGCCAGCATCAGACCGACGAAGAAGACCGCCGGCTTTCCCAACTCATTCTCGCCGACGACTCCAGCCAGCTTTGAACCGACGGCTGCGACGACGAGGATGAATGCGATCCGGATGAATACAAGCAACATGGGAGGATGACCTCTGGCGAATCGGAGCGGGTATGAATCGGTTCGGGGATCAACGACACAAGATAAGGCCGTTGCGATAAAAAGCTAGATGGAGGAATTGTTTCAGGGGCGAGCGCCGGAGGCAAGGTCCGCCTCGATCTCTCTTCGCAGGCGTTCGTGGAAGGACGAGAGGCTTTCGGTGATCACCTTGGTCTCGCCGAGGATCGGCATGAAGTTCACGTCGCCGTCCCAACGCGGGACGATGTGCCAGTGGAGATGGCCGGGGAGCCCTGCGCCGGCCGCGCGACCCTGGTTCAGGCCGATGTTGTAGCCGTGGGGCCGCATCATCCGGTCCAGGATGGTGGTCATCCACCGGATCGTCTCGATCGGTTGGGTAAGCTCTCGGCCCTCAAGCTCGGCGAGGGTCGCCTTGTGCGCGGTGGGGGCGATCAGAAGGTGCCCATTGTTGTAGGGGTAGCGGTTGAGGACGACGACGGTCTCATCCCCCCTCCAGGCGATCAGGTTCTCGGCGTCTCGGTCCTGAGCCAAGCCCGCGCAGAGAAAGCAGGCCGGAGCGTCGGTCGCGCGGACCTCCCCCGTCACATATTGCGCACGCCAGGGCGCCCAGATTCGGTCGAGCAAGTTCGGCGAACCTCGGCCGACCGCCGCGTCGCGATTCGAGCCGCGAGGCGCAGTGTCGGCACGGACGAGATATTTGTGGGGAGCGAGCGGACGGTTCGCACAGGTGTCGCGTCCGGGGGAGACTCGCGCAGCCGTACCTCGATCATAACACCCAGCCGGTCGCCTCTCCAATCCGCCCTCGGAAATCGAGAGACGAAATGACCAAGGCGAGCGAGGTCTAAAGAATCCCTCGCTCCCAGAAGGGAGTGCAACGGGCCCAGACTCGTCCGGCGATATGGTCGACTTCGACCAGGACGAACTGTGAACGCATCTCGCCGGGACGGACGTTGGAGCCCGGGTCGATCAAGACATGATTGCTGGGAACGCGGAACTCCCAGCGTCGCCCGCCGGCGGGAATCTTGACGACGGCCTCGTTCTCATCCACGAGGCAATGCTTCCCGTCGTACACAACCAGTTGGCCGGGCACGGCGACGACTCTGACGGCGCTCTGAATTTCGGGCGTCGAACCATCCAGCCAGACCCACTGGCCGGGTGCTGGAAGGCGATCCTTGTAAGCGAGGCGATTGACCAGATACGACCCGTCTTGAGGATCGGGTCCATAGCTGGGCCAGGCGATCAAGGTCAGCGTCCCGAAAATCGGCGCGTGCAAGGCTAGGCTGAGTCCGCCCCCGGTGACAGCCAGAACCGGCGTGGGGGTGAGGCCCGAAAACGGGTTCTGCCGGACCGCGTCCACCCAACTGAAGGCCTGAAAGAAGATCGAAGCGAGGAGGAAGAACCACGTCGCCGGATTTCCCCAAAGCAGCAGGACGGTCGCCATCGACGCCAGATACAGGCCCGCCATCACGGCTCCGCGCGTCCGCCGGCCGCCCGTCCATTGCGGGTAACCCGGGAAGAGAAAGCTCAGCCTCGGCACGTTCGGGGAGAAGGCCGGGAAGACGCCGGACCCGCCGGCGGCTTTGCTGGAATGGACGGCGTTTACGGACTTCATGCAAGTCGCCTGGAATCTGCCTCAGGTGGGGGGGGAGCGATCGAGCGAGGGGTGAAGAGGGCCATGTCGAAACCCCGCTTGAGAGGGGGCTCGCGTCCTCTCAATCGCCGTCATCTTGCGCCAAGGGAGCAATCAAGTAAAGAGTACACTGATTCACCCAAATCTCTTCCTTAAATCCCCCTTAAATCCAACGGATCGGTCCTGATTTCTACTCCGATTTCCTTGAGAGAGGACGGGAAGTCGAAACAAAGTCTTTCGTCGCACTGGGCCCGGCGCATATACTAGTTGTGGCGAGTCGGATGTGCCTTGACGGCTTCTGGACGATTGTTAGGATGGTTCGTCCTGGACGCTCGCGAGCCTTCCCCTGGATCGATCCCGATCCCGCATCAAGCCGCCGCCGGCCTTCCTGCTTGATGCGACCGCTTTCCCACGGCTGGACGACGACCCGTTTCTGGAACGGCGGGTCGCGCGGCTCCCTTCTCGATGAGATCAGCGTGCGGTTCCTACAGTCGCGGGGATGGCGTTCCACCCTCCCAGCGCCCGTTGAGATGTAATCGGACCATGGAAAACCTGAGAAACCTGCGGAACATCGGCATCTCGGCCCACATCGATTCGGGCAAGACCACGCTGACCGAGCGGATGCTGTACTACACCGGCCGCACCCACGTGATCAAGGAGGTCAAGGGTGAAGGCGCGGTCATGGACCACATGGAGCTGGAGAAGGAGCGGGGGATCACCATCACCTCCGCCGCGACCACGGTCCGCTGGAACGAGAACGAGATCAACATCATCGACACGCCCGGCCACGTCGACTTCACCGTCGAGGTCGAGCGTTCGCTCCGCGTGCTCGACGGGGCGGTCCTGGTCCTTTGCGCCGTGGCCGGCGTGCAGTCCCAGTCGATCACCGTCGACCGCCAGATGAAGCGGTACAACGTCCCGCGGATCGCGTTCATCAACAAGATGGACCGCACCGGCGCCAATCCGGCCAACGTCATCAGCCAGCTGGAATCCAAGCTCGGGCTGACCACGCTGCCGCTCCAGATCCCGATGGGCGCCGAGTCGAATTTCCAGGGGATGATCGACCTGATCGAACGCAGGGCGATCTACTTCGACGGCGAGAAGGGCGAGGACGTCCGCTACGAGGAGATCCCCGCTGAGTTCGCCGACGAGGCCGCTCGCGCCCGTCAGGGGATGCTCGAGGCGCTCTCGATGGTCTCCGACGAGATCATGGAGCTGCTGCTGGAAGAGCAGGAAATCCCGATCGACCTCATCCACAAGACGATCCGCGAAGGGACGATCGCCCAGCAGCTTTGCCCGGTGATGGTCGGCACGGCTTACCGCAACAAGGGCATCCAGCCCTTGCTAGACGCCGTCTGCCGCTACCTCCCGAGCCCGCTCGACCGCGAAGTCTTCGCCAAGGACAACGACAACGGGATGGCCGAAGTCCCGCTCGCGCCCGATCCTGAAGCCCCGCTCGTCGCCATGGCGTTCAAGCTGGTCGAGGAAGCGTTCGGCCAGGTCACGTACATGCGGATCTATCAGGGAACGCTCCAGAAGGGAACGTTCTACTACAACTCGCGTCAGAAGAAGCGGGCCCGCATCAGCCGCATCCTTCGGGTCCACGCCGACCAGAAGGAAGACATCGACGCCGCGACGGCCGGCGATATCGTCGCCGTCATGGGTCTTGAGTGCGCCACCGGCGACACGTACTGCGCTGAGGGGACGAACCTCTCACTCGAAAGCATTTACGCCGCCGAGCCGGTCATCGACCTCTCGATCCAGCCGAACAAGCGGGCCGACTACGACAAGCTGTCGAAGGCCCTCAACCGGTTCATGCGCGAGGACCCGACCTTCCGCGTTCACGTCGATCCGGAAACCAGCGAGACGATCATCTCCGGGATGGGCGAGCTCCATCTGGAGATCTACGTCGAGCGAATCCGTCGCGAGTACAAGGTTGAGTGCACCGTCGGCATGCCGAAGGTGAGCTATCGCGAGGCCCCGACCCGCGAGACCGCGTTCAACTACAAGCACAAGAAGCAGACCGGCGGCTCGGGCCAGTACGCCCACGTCGTCGGCAAGCTCGTGCCGCTCGATCCCGAGGCTCCCGAGCCGTTCGTCTTCGAGAACAAGGTCACCGGCGGCCGCATCCCGACCGAGTACATCCCCTCGGTCGAGAAGGGCTTCCGCGAGTCCATGCACAAGGGCCCCGTCGCCGGCTACGAGGTCATGGGCGTTCAAATGGTCCTGGAGGACGGCTCGTACCACGACGTCGACTCCTCGACGATGGCCTTCGAAATCGCCGCCCGCGACTGCTTCCGTGAGACGTTCCGCAAGGCCGACCCGGTCCTTCTCGAGCCGATCATGCTCGTCGAGGTCGAGGTCCCGACCGAGTTCCAGGGGCCGGTCACTGGCGCCATCTCCTCCAAGCGAGGCGTCATTCTCGGCACCGAGAGCCGCTCGGGCTACACCGTCATCTCCGCCGAGGTTCCCCTCAGCGAGATGTTCGGTTACTCGAACGACCTCCGCAGCATGACCCAGGGGAAGGGGGGCTTCTCCATGGAGTTCCTCAAGTACCAGAAGCTCCCCTCGCGGTTCCAGGAAGAGATCGTCAAGCGGGTCCAGGCCGAGGCCAAGGCCACCGCGAAGGCCTGATTTTCACTTCCTCAAAGTAGCTCGATGATAAAAAAAGGCCGCCGGGTCACCGGCGGCCTTTTTGTTTATTCAGGTGCAAGATATCGCCGAGTCATGCTGTAAATGACTTAATATTGGTTATTTTAAATAATCGGCCGCCCGCTGGACAAACCGATCCGGTCGCCGTGTAATGCCCCTTGGCGTTGACCCTCAGAGTGTTGTTCGATCTCTGGGTCCACGTCGTGCGTGGTCGACGCTGTTCGGCCGCATCGCACCCGGTTCGTGCTCCGGGGTTGCATCCATTAAGTCTTTCCATCGCCCCAGCGGGGGGGGCCGGGTACCCTCGCGCTTTGAGGAGGCTCCCTCATGCGCCGTCGTGGGTTTACGTTGATCGAACTGCTCGTGGTCATCGCGATCATCGCCGTGCTGATCGCCCTGCTGCTGCCCGCCGTTCAGGCGGCTCGCGAAGCGGCTCGCCGGATTCAGTGCACGAACAACCTGAAGCAAATCATGCTCGCCGTTCACAATTACACCGACGTCAACGGCGGCCTGCCCCCCACCGGAAACGCCGGCACGGTGAATTCGCGGACGGCCAACGCGAACGACTTCTCAGTGAATGCCCGGCTGCTCCCTTACATGGAGCAGCAGACCCTCTACGCAACGCTCAACGTCTCCGTGGGTTACAACCTCGAACACAACGGCACGGCTTCTTCGACGAAGATTGCGACCTTCCTCTGCCCATCCGACGGGACCACTGTCGCTCGGGGACTTAGCAACTACCCTGGGCACGACTTCGGCGATTGCAACTACGGTAACAGCGTCGGAACGCTTCACACCCTTTACGGCGGAACGTTTGACGGGCCGACGTACATGACTGGAAAGAATGCAGCCAACTACGGCGGCAACGTGAGCCTCGCCTCGATCACCGACGGTACGTCGAATACCGCGATGTACAGTGAGTGGGTCAAGGGGCCGTTCTCGGTCAAACCCGGAAAGCAGATGGTCTACACCATTGCGGTCACCTACACGCCGCCCAGCACGCCGGCACCTTCCGCTGGTCCGACTGGCGTCTCGGACACCCTGCGCTCGCTCGGAGCCAGTTGCCAGGCGTCCACAACGATCGGCGCTCAGACCTCCAAAGGGTTCTGCTGGGCGTCGCAGGGATGCGGCGTGGGCGGATGCTACAGCCATGTCAACACTCCGAACAAACAGTCCTGCATCTTCAGCAACATGAACGCCAACTATCCAGCGACGTTCGATTACGCTGCGGCGACTCTCGTCGGCGCGGCCTCCTATCACTCCGGCGGAGTCAACGTCGGCTTCCTGGACGGCTCGATCAAGTTCGTCAAGGACAGCATCAGCCCGGCGACCTGGTGGGCCGTCGCTACGAGAGCCGGCGGCGAGGTGATCAGCTCCGACGCCCTCTGAGTCCCGTCTCGGCGCGGTGTTGCCTTTCCTCGACGCGGCCTCGCAAATATTGGTGGCTTGAACATTTCTTAACCCAGACGCCGGCTCGCCGATTGACGCGGAGGCCGGCGTCTGTCATAACGGCGCGTTATCCATCTCTCACGCAACTCGGCGTACGCTCCTGACGGAATCGGAGGGATTCGCGCCATGTTAAACCGTGCTGCCTCTCTGCCCCTGTCTGATCCGACGAGGCCTGATTCGACGGTCTCCTCTTCCAACTCACCATATCGAGCCGTCGCGGCAGGGGTTCTGATCCTGGCTGTTGGTGTTCCGATCAGCCTTCTCGTTCGCCGACTCTGCCAGGAATGGGCGACGCTGAGGGCTGAAGAAAGCGCGGCGGCTTCGAGCACCGTCGTGGGCTATCCCAACATTTACCCCATCATTTCCCAGGCTTCCCGTCCGCAACCCTGGCGACGGGTCGAGGGAGGGGAGATGTTCGTGTGGTCGGGATGGAAGCAGGGGGAGGGCCACCGTTGGTTTAAGCTCGTCAGCGGCGACTGCGATCCGGCGGCCATCGGCGATCCAATGGGCCGGGACGTCGCTCTCTCGATCGACTTCCCGGCGGTGGAAGTCGGCGGCGGTAAGATCTGGGAACGAATCCCGGCCGACGCCGACATCGTCGGCATGTCGATCGGCAGGACCGCTTGCGCCTATCCCAAGGCGGTCTTGGCGAAGGTCTTGATCGTCAACGACGAGATCGACGGCGTGCCGATTCTGCTGCATGACGACCCGTTCATCAGCCAGCGGCAGGCGGACATCGCCGTGTTCGACCCCCGACTCGACGGCCACCGGATCACCATGGGAAGCAGCGGATTTACGGTAGCTGGGCATCACGTCCTCTACGACCGCGGGACGGAGAGCCTCTGGATCGATCGCGGCGAAGGATTGACGGCTTTCAGCGGGAAACACAAGGGTCGGACGCTGCCGTTGGTGAAGCGGCTGGATGTCACCTCCTGGGGCGAGTGGCAGGCCGACAACCCCTCTTCACGGCTGGTCATTGGCTCTCTTGACCGCCATCGGGCGCTTCCCTCCGAGTGAATGGCCTTGCGACCCGAAGCTCGCCTCCGTCCACGGTCGTGCGGATCGACCCGGTGCCTCCTTGACGAAGGGCGTCCGGGTCGCTAACTTGGAACTTTGCAAGAATATACGTTTGTGAACGCCTGCAACGGCGGGCTTGCGTGATTCCGCGCTCGTCGTCGGCCGTCGTTTACCCGTTCAGCGGCCCTCCCGAGCCGCGTCTGCGCTGGACGCGACCGGCTCCCTCCCTCTCCCCAGTAGAGGCGTGCACGCAGGTTTCGAGGCCCCCCGGCTTCGTCCTCGCTAGAGGCCGTTGGACGTTCCCCGCCCGGTCCCTGACCAGGAGTCATCGATTCCGATGTCCACGTCCAAGTCCAAGTACGTCTATTCCTTCGGCGGCGGCAAGGCCGAGGGGCGCTCCGACATGAAGGAGCTGCTCGGCGGCAAGGGCGCGAATCTCGCCGAGATGAGTTCGATCGGCATCCCCGTTCCTCCCGGCTTCACGATCACCACCGAGGTCTGCCACGAGTATTACGAGGGGGGCAAGAAGCTCCCCGAGGCCGTCAAGCCTCAGGTCGAGGAAGCCCTCCTGCACGTGGAGAAGATCGCCGGCAAGAAGTTCGGCGACCCGAAGGATCCCCTCCTGGTCAGCGTTCGTTCCGGCGCCGCGCTGTCGATGCCGGGCATGATGAACACGATCCTCAACCTGGGCCTCAACGACGAGTCCGTCGAGGGTCTGGCCGCCAAGACCGACAACCCCCGGTTCGCCTACGACGGCTACCGCCGCCTCATCGACATGTTCGGCTCGACGGCCATGGGCGTCGACCACGAGCACTTCGAGCACGAACTGACGGCTCTCAAGAAAGAGAAGAACGTCAAGCTCGACACCGACCTTTCTGCCGCCGACCTCAAGGAACTGGTCAAGCGGTACAAGGCGGTCTACTCCAAGCACGTCGGCGAAGGCTTCCCGCAGGATCCCAAGGACCAGTTGTGGAAGGCCATCATGGCCGTCTTCAACAGCTGGATGGGGAACAAGGCGGTCCAGTACCGCCGGATCGAGCGGATCACCGGCCTGAAGGGGACGGCGGTCAACGTTCAGGCAATGGTCTTCGGCAACACGGGCGGCGACTCCGGCACCGGCGTCGCCTTTACCCGCGACCCGAACACCGGCGAGGACGTCTTTTACGGCGACTACCTCATCAACGCCCAGGGCGAGGACGTGGTGGCCGGCATCCGGACGCCTGAGCCGATCTCCAAGCTGCACGAGGAGATGCCCAAGGTCTACGGCCAGCTGATGGACATCCGCAAGAAGCTGGAGACCCACTACAAGGAGATGCAGGACATCGAGTTCACTGTCGAGAAGGGCACCCTGTACATGCTGCAGACCCGGACCGGCAAGCGGACCGGGTCGTCGGCTGTGCGGATCGCCGTCGAGATGGTGAAGGAAGGGCTGATCGACGAGAAGACCGCTCTGAAGCGGGTCAACCCGGACAGCCTGAACCACCTGCTGCTCCCGCAGCTCGACCCCAAGTCGAAGGTCAAGGCCGTCGCCACCGGCATCGCGGCCAGCCCGGGCGCCGCTTGCGGCAAGGTCATTCTCTCGGCCGATGCGGCCGTGGCCCATCATGAGGCCCACCCGAACGACGCCATCCTCCTGGTCCGCAAGGAAACCAGCCCCGAGGACGTCGCCGGCATGCACCTGGCCAAGGGCATCCTGACGGCCACCGGCGGCAAGGCCAGCCACGCGGCGGTCGTCGCCCGCGGCTGGGGCAAGCCCTGCGTCGTCGGCTGCGACGCCATCCACATCGACGAGAAGAAGGGCCAGATCACCATCGGCGATCAGGTCGTCAAGGTCGGCGACTACCTGACGATCAACGGCACCAACGGCGACGTCATGGTCGGCCAGGTTCCGACCGTCGACCCCAGCATCTCCGGCCACTTCGCCGAGCTGATGGGCTGGGCCGACAAGACGCGGACCCTCAAGGTCCGCACCAACGCCGACGCCCCGGCCGACGCCAAGAAGGCCCGCGAGTTCGGCGCCGAAGGCATCGGCCTCTGCCGCACCGAGCACATGTTCTTCGAAGGCCAGCGCATCGTCGACATGAGGAAGATGATCCTCGCCGACGACACCGCCGGTCGCGAGAAGGCCCTCTCCGCTCTGGAACCCTACCAGCGCGAGGACTTCGTCGGCATCTTCGAGGCGATGGACGGCCTGCCGGTCACCATCCGCCTCCTCGACCCGCCGCTCCACGAGTTCCTCCCCCACGACGAGGCCGGCCAGTCCGAAGTCGCAAAGCAGCTCGGCATCCCCGTCGAGAAGGTCAAGCGCCGCGTGGAGCAGCTCCACGAAGCCAACCCGATGCTCGGCCTCCGCGGCTGCCGTCTGCCGATCAAGTTCCCCGAGATCGGCGACATGCAGGTCCGCGCCATCCTCGAAGCCGCCATCGAGGTCAAGAAGAAGGGCAAGAGCGTCCTGCCCGAAATCATGATCCCGCTCGTCGGCACCGTTGAGGAGCTGGCGATTTTGAAGAAGAGGGCGCTCGCCGTCGCCGAGCAGGTCTTCAAGAAGCACGGGACCAAGGTCGAGTTCCTCATCGGGACCATGATCGAAATCCCCCGCGCCGCCCTCACGGCCGACCAGATCGCCGAGGAGGCCGAGTTCTTCTCCTTCGGCACGAACGACCTGACGCAGCTCACCTTCGGGTTCAGCCGCGACGACATCGGCTCGTTCATGCCGGCCTACGTCGACCAGAAGATCCTCCCGGTCGACCCGTTCCAGACGCTCGACCAGAAGGGCGTCGGCCAGCTCGTCGAGGTGGGGACGCAGCGGGGACGCAAGGCTCGCAAGGAGAAGCACGACCAGCACCTGAAGGTCGGCATCTGCGGCGAGCACGGCGGCGATCCCGAGAGCGTCGTCTTCTGCCATAAGGTCGGCATGGACTACGTCTCGTGCTCGCCGTTCCGCGTGCCCATCGCCCGCCTCGCCGCGGCGCAGGCCGCCCTCGGCAACGTCTCGCGCGACAAGTGATCGAGCGACGACCTGAGGTCGGTTGGTAACGGCAAGGCCGTCGGACTATGGTCCGACGGCCTTGTTTTTGGTACCTCCGATCGGTCACCATCGACGGACGGCCGCCAACCTCCCTCCGCAAACCCCGCGAGACGTTGCAATGACGACCCGCCTCAGACACGCCCTCTCGGTCTCCCTCGGCCTTCTGACGGCCGCTCCCGCCGTTCACGCTCAGCAGGCCCCGGCCGTTCTCACGGGCAAGGCCGCCCAGGGAGACTGGACGACCGACGCTCCCGGCGTCCGCCGCAAGATCACGGTGGACGACCTCGCCCCGCCGTTCGACACGGAGTCCGCCCAGAACCACCCCCGGGTCGTGAAGCAGCCGGAAGGCGCCTGGCCGAAGGCTCCGGAAGGGTTCGAGGTTACGAAGTTCGCCACGGATCTGAAGCAGCCTCGGGTGATCGTGACCGCTCCCAACGGCGACTTCTTCGTCGCCGAGAGCGCCGCCGGTCGCGTGCATGTCTTCCGCGACGCCGACGGCGACGGCAAGCCCGAGGCTTCGGAGACTTTCGCCGCCGACCTGAAGCGGCCGTTCGGCATCGCCTTCTATCCGCTGGGCGCCGAGCCGAAGTACGTCTACGTCGCCAACACGGATTCGGTCGTCCGCTTCCCATACGCGAACGGCGACCTCAAGGCCACCGGCCCGGCGCAGGTGATCGTCGAAAGCATCCCCTCCGGCAACGAGAAGGTCGGCGGCGGCGGCCACTGGACCCGCGACCTTCAGTTCTCGCCCGACGGCAAGACCCTGTTCGTCTCGGTCGGCTCGCGGTCGAACGTCACCGACGACGCCTCCGAAACGCGCCGCGCCGACATCCTCGCCTTCGACCCTGAGGGCAAGAACGAGCGGATTTACGCCTGGGGCATCCGCAACCCGGTCGGCCTGGCGATCGATCCCGCGACCGGCAAGCTCTGGACGTCGGTCAACGAGCGCGACGGCCTCGGCGACGACCTCGTCCCCGACTACATCACCCACGTCGAGGAAGGCGGCTTCTATGGATGGCCGTGGTACTACATCTCCGGTTCCAACCAGGATCCTCGCCACAAGGGGAAGCGGCCCGAGCTGAAGTCCAAGGTCATCGTCCCCGACGTCCTCGTGCAGGCGCACTCGGCGTCGCTGGACCTGACCTTCTACGACGGCGCTTCGTTCCCCGATGCGTACAAGGGCGACATTTTCGCCTCCGAACACGGCTCCTGGAACCGCGCCCGACGCACGGGTTACAAGGTGATCCGCGTTCCCCTCGAAAAGGGCGTCTCCAGCGGCGTCTACGAGGACTTCCTGGTCGGTTTCGTCACGCCCGACGGCAACGTCTGGGGTCGGCCGGTCGGAGTCGCCGTGGCGAAGGACGGCTCTCTCATGGTGACCGACGATGCTTCGGGGACCGTGTGGAGGGTCGCCTATGTGGGTAAGAAGTAAGTCGGTCGGGCGGCTGCGGCGAGCTTTCACGTTGATCGAGTTGCTCGTCGTGATCGCGATCATCGCTGTGCTGATCGCGCTGCTCCTCCCGGCGGTTCAGGCCGCCCGGGAGGCCGCTCGGCGGATGCAGTGCGTCAACAATCTGAAGCAGATCGGGATCGCCCTGCACAATTACCACGGTGCGTTGGGCGGCTTCCCGGTCGGCTTCTTGTCGCCGTCCGGGCCGGTGCCGGCGACCACTTCGGTTTCCCAGTATCGCTGGTCGGCCCTGGCGCAGCTGTCTCCATTCCTGGAGCAACAGGCGATTTTCCAGGCCCTGAATTTCGACTACGCGATCGCCTACAAGCCGGCCGGCGGAGCGCTCTTCTGGCCGTTCCACCCCGTCAACTCCACGGCGATGGGGACTCGCGTCGCCCTGTTCCTCTGCCCGAGCGACGGCGCGCCGGCGCCGGCCGACGACTCGGGGCCGACCAATTACGCATTCTGCAGCGGCGACGGCTCGAACGGCGGCGAGGCGACCGGAGCGAACGGCCTCTTTATCCTGGGACCCTCGCTCGCTTTCCGTGACGTCCTCGATGGTTCGAGCAACACCGCCGCGGTCGCCGAGCATCTCCTCGGAACTCCCGGTCCCTATTCGCAGACGACGCCGACGCCGCTCCCGGCCCAGCCCGCTCGCGCATCGGCCCGAGCGGCGGCTCCCCTCGACGATGCTTCCTGTGCGGCAGCGCCTCTCGGATGGTTATTCAACAAAGGGGCGGGCTGGTGGGACGGGAACTACTTGAACACCCTCTATAATCATCACGAGCCGCCCAACAGTAAGCGGCCCGACTGCATCACGTACCACAACCCCGGCTGGACGGCCGCCAGGAGCATGCATCCCGGCGGCGCGAACGTCCTCTACGCCGACGGACACTCTGCCTTCGCGACCGACGGGATCAATCCGGCGGCCTGGCGGGCCGCGTCCACGAGGGCGGGTGGGGAAGTCGTCTCGGGCGCGTTCTAAGAGCGCCTCCGTGAGAAACTCCCCCTGGGGAGAAAACCCGGACCGCGACGGCGGGTCTGTCTTGCAGTCGCGGTTTCCGGATCATTGTCGCCAGGGAGTAAGTGGATGGATGGCATGGCCGTCGAGCAGGAAGCAAGTCCGACACCTCCGGCGGTCGTTCACGATCCCGCCGCAACCGTAGCGACCGGAGAGGACCAGGCCGCCCAACGACGTCGCGAGTTGATGTTGGTCTTGATGCTGGCCTCGGTCCAGTTCACCAGCATCGTCGATTTCATGGTCGTCATGCCCCTCGGGCCGGAGTTGGAGCGTGTTCTGGGGCTCAATGAAGCCCAGTTCGGCCGGGTCGTCGCCGCATACACGGTGGCGGCGGGACTCGCCGGTTTCGCGGCCTCGTTCGTGATGGATCGCTTCGGCCGTAAGTCGGCGTTCCTCACGCTCTACGCCGGCTTCTTGCTGGGAACCTTGCTCTGCGGCCTGGCCTGGAGCTATCCGACGCTCGTCGCCGCTCGACTGGCGACGGGGACGTTCGGCGGGATCCTCGGTGGGCTGGCGTTGGCGATCGTCGGCGACGTCGTGCCCGAGAGCCGTCGAGGCTGGGCGACGGGGATGCTGATGACGGCTTTCGCAGTCGCCTCGGTCGTTGGGGTGCCCGTAGGCCTGGACCTGGGGCTTCGCTTCGGCTGGCAGGCGCCGTTCCTCGTCCTGGCCGCTCTCGGCACCCCGATTCTCTTCGTGGCGATGCGGGTTTTGCCGCCGCTTCGAGGACACATCCACCGTGGCGAACCCGTGTCGCTCGCGCGCAAGACCGTGGAGATGTTTGGCCACGCGAACCATCTGCGGGCGTTTGCACTGACGGTCGCGGTAATGTTCGGCGGATTCACAGTGATCCCCTTCATCAGCGTTTACCTGGTCCGCAATGCGGGGATCAGCCAGTCGCAGTTGAAGTGGATCTTCGTTTCGGGCGGGGTGTTGACGCTTTTCGGCGCCCCCTTGATCGGCCGCGCAGCCGACCATTTCGGCAAGCTGCCGGTCTTTCGCGTGGTCGCGTCGGCGGCGATGGTCATGCTGATCGCGATCACGAACCTGCCGCACGTCTCCATCCTGGTTGCGGCGTCGGTATTTGGCCTGCTGATGCTTTGCAACGCAGGCCGGA
This sequence comes from Paludisphaera rhizosphaerae, assembly GCF_011065895.1. Classification (NCBI taxonomy): domain Bacteria; kingdom Pseudomonadati; phylum Planctomycetota; class Planctomycetia; order Isosphaerales; family Isosphaeraceae; genus Paludisphaera; species Paludisphaera rhizosphaerae. Next base: position 108,750 of record NZ_JAALCR010000022.1, read on the forward strand.
TGGTGCCGGCCATGGCGATGATCACGGCCAGCGTCGAACCCTCGAAGCGCGGCGGCTTCATGAGCGCGAATGCGGCCGTCCAGCACCTGGCGGCTGGAGTCGCGGCCGACTTCGCGGGTTCCTGGATCCTGGGCAAGGCGGCCGACGGCTCGCTGCTGCACTTCGACCGCGTCGGCTATTTCGCGGCAGCCTGCACGCTCGGGAGCCTCTGGCTGGCCGGCCGCCTTCGTCCAGCGAAGGCGACGCGGCCGTCCTCTGAGGTTCAGTCGGCTCCCAGCGTATAGTGCTCGCGGGTCGTCGCGACAGCTTTCCGCCAGCGCTCCAGGGCCTTATTCCGCCACTTGTCGTCGCGAGTGGGATCGAACGTCTTGCCGCCGGAGGCAAGCAACGCGAGCGCGGCCTCGCGGTCGGGCCAAACTCCGGCGCCCAGGCCCGCCAGAAGAGCTGCCCCCAGAGCCGTTGACTCGGTCTCCGGGCTACGGCGAACCGGCCGGCCGAGGACGTCGGCCTGGAAGCCGAGGAAGGCGTCCGAACGTGACATCCCGCCGTCGACGTTCAGACCGGGCAGCTTCTCTTTGAGGTCTTCCTCGATCGCCTTGATAAGGTCGGCGACCTGGAAGGCAACGCCCTCCAGCGCGGCCCGGGCGATGTCGGCCAGGGTCGTCGCGCGGGTGAGGCCGTAGAGCGTCCCTCGCGCCGCGGGCTGCCAGTGGGGTGAGCCCAGTCCGGTGAACGCCGGGACGAAAACGACCTCGCTCTCCGGGTCGCCCTTCAGGGCCAGATCGCCGATCTCGGGAGCGGAGTGGATGACCTTGAGCCCGTCTCGGAACCACTGCACGGCGGCGCCGGCGATAAAGACGCTCCCCTCCAGGGCGTACTGGGCAGGTTCGTCGCGGATCGTGGCCGCTCGGGTGGTCAACAGGCCGTGGGCCGAGGGGATAATCCGCGAGCCTGTATGAGCCAGCAGGAAGGCTCCCGTGCCGTAAGTGCACTTGGCCTGGCCCTCTCGGACGCAGCCCTGGCCCATGAGCGAGGACTGCTGGTCGCCGGCGACGCCCGTGATCGGGATGCCGTCGGGGAGGTAATCCAGGCCCTTGGTCCGGCCGAAATCACCCGCGCTGGGACGAATTTCGGGCAATAAACGCCTGGGAACTCCGAAGACCTCGCAGAGTTCGTCGGACCATTGGTCCGTTTCAAGGTCCATGAGAAGCGTGCGTGAGGCGTTGGTGGAGTCGGTGAGGTGCTCGCCTCCGGTGAGGTGCCGGATCAGGAGGGTGTCGACCGTCCCCGCCGCCAGTTCGCCGGCCTCGGCCTTGCGCCGGGCGCCGTCCACGTTATCCAGGAGCCAGGCGATCTTGGTGGCCGAGAAGTACGGATCGATGACCAGGCCGGTTTTCCGGGAGATCCAAGACTCCTGGTCGCGAAGCCGGTTGCAGGCTTCTGCGGTCCGGCGGTCCTGCCAGACCAAAGCGGGGGCGATCGGCTCTCCGCTGGCCCGATCCCAGACGATGGTCGTCTCGCGCTGGTTGGTGATGCCGATGGCCGCGATCTGCTCGGCTCGCACGCGGGCGTTGAGCAACGCGGTGGTGACTTCGGCGCCGACCGAGGCAACGACGGTTCTCGCGTCGTGTTCGACCCATCCTGATCGCGGATACGAGGGCGGGATCTCCTCCTGCCCATGCCCGACGGGACGGAGATTCAGATCGTAGACGATCACGCGCGTGCTGGTCGTTCCTTGATCGATGACGAGCAGGTGGTCGCGAGCCATGGGAGAGGACCTCGAACCGAGTGGACAGTGGTCGCTGGAGCGGTCCCCAAATTAACATGCTGTGAAGGCCGAGTCGCCAGGCTGGAAAGCTTTCAAACGAGGTCGAAGTCATGCCCCCATCAACGGTCGTCCCCCTGGCCGGCATCGCCCTCCCGGCGATCATCGTCCCGCTCGTAATCTTCGCCAAGCAGGCGGGGAACAAGCGATACTACCGTCACCTGGAGCGAATGGCGGCGATCAAGGCGGGCGTTCCGCTGCCGGAATCCGCCCCGCTGCCCGGTCCGGGCGCGATCGTTGCGATTGGCGCCGGCGTTCCGATCGCGGCCGTCTTCGGGGCTCTGCTGGCTACCGCCAACCTGCCCCAGTTCAACGACGATACGGTGCCGCTGGTGGCGATTATCTGGAGCTTTGCGCTGCTGATCGCGCTGGTGGGACTGGCGACGGCCCTCGTCCTGAGCGTCATGCTCCATAGGGCCCATCGGCGGACGGCGGAGACGTCCCAGCCGTCAACCAAGCCGGCCTATGACCCGGACATGTTCGAGCCTGCCGGGCGTCATTTCTGAACGCCGCGGACTGAGAATCGCGATCGTCTCCATCAACCAGGTCATCCCCACGCCCGCCCAGACGGCCATCAGCGGCTCGATCGGGATGTGGAACCGGGCGGAGACGATCGTCAGCGCGTGGAACAGGCTGATCGCGGCTGCCGTCGCGATCAGCGGGATGAACCGCCGCCGCATTCCTGGTCCGGCGGTGGCCAGGCCGAGCAGGGCCAAGCCCGTCAGGGCCAGGTGCGACGCGCGGTAGACGAGGACTCTGGACCGAGGATTGGTCTCGTCGAACAGCCAAAACGCGCGGAATCGCCTGAGGCAGAGCCCGGCGTATCGAGCGGGGTCGCGACGAATGTCATCGATCGCTCGTCGCAGAAGGACGCGGGAACGCTCGGGCTCGGGAAGCGTCCCCAGCCATCGGCGATCCTCCTTCGTCAGCGCAATGTCGTCGATGTAGCCGGCGGTATGGCGAGCCTTCCAGATCGTCTGGTTGTACGACGCAAGATCGCCGGTCTGGCGAGCGTCGTTCATAACGTTCTCGACTGAGGTACGGACGACCTTGTCGGTCCCTTCGCTGATGGCGCAGTTGCCCTGCCAGAAGGCATAACCGAACGTGCTCTTGATGGGGACGAACTCCCCGTGGATGTATGCGTTTCGGATGACCCAGGGCGTGATTCCAAGAGCAGCGGACACGATGACGACGGCGCTGAGACGCCAGACTGGCCGTCGGTTTGTCGCCGCGTTCGTGAGGAAGAGCGCCGCCAAAACGCCGAGGCCGACGAGGCTCAGAATCGGGTCGGTCAGCGCGCAGATCGCCAGCAGCAATCCGCACCCGACGGCGTCGCGCGTGCGTCTCGTCTCTGCGAGACGCGTGGCCCAGACGAGCGTCCAGACGACGAGCGTCGCGGCGAGCAAGGCGACCTGAACGTGCGTGGCTGCGTAGACGAGCGTGGGGTGGAACGCCGCGACGGCCGCCCCCCACCAGGCGACGGCCGGTCGATCAGGCGAGATCCATCTGGCGAGTCGAAAGACGCCCAGGACCATCAACCCGCCCAGGAGCGCCTGACCCAACTCCAGGATCAGCAGCGCCTGCGGCTGATCGACCCCGCCGACAGCGTAGGCCGCCGCGACGATCAAGGGATACATCGGCGCCTGCTGTGAAGTCGGTCCGTCGGCGCCGAGGAAGTGCATCGAGAAACCCCGCCCGGCGACGAGCGACGCGGCGATTTCGCCGTGCTCGTAGGTCGATCTCGGGACGTGGTGGCTCTGGAGCACGAGTACAGCGGCGGCCCGCGCGAGGATCGCCGTTGCAACCAGACCCGCGAGCCATCGCTCTCCTCGCTTCACAGCCTTCTCCCTTCGGTGGAACCAATCACCGTCCATGATCCGTCGCCGGCGCGCGGCGATCATGATGGAGGAGGCCAGGATGGTCAACGTCGACCGCCGAGGATAGGCTCGAGGAATGATCCGTCTGGCCGACGACCTGGAGCTTCTCCGCGGGTTCCCGCCGTACGCGTTCAACGTGTACCTGATGGGGGGAGTCCTCGTCGACGCCGGCCCGAGGCAGGCCGTTCGGCGGATTTTGCGGCAACTCCAGGGACGGACGATCCACGCCCATGCGTTGACGCACGCGCACCCCGACCACCAGGGAGCCAGCCGCGCGGTCTGCGAGACCTTCGGGGTCCCGCTCTGGTGCAGCGAGGCCGACGCCGAGGCCGCCGAGACCGAGGGGCTCATCATGGCACGGATGCCCCCCCACTGGCTGAGCCGGGCCGTCGGTCCCTACTGGACCGGCCCGCCCTATCCCGTGGCTCGAAGACTCCGCGAGGGGGACGAGGTGGGGGGATTCAGGGTCATCGAGACGCCCGGACATACGGCCGGCCACATCTCCTTCTGGCGCGAGTCCGACCGGACGCTCGTTCTGGGAGACGTCGTCTCGAACATCCACATCTACACCGGTCTACCGATGCTCCGCGAGCCCGAGCGATTCTTCTCGCTGGACCCCATGGAGAATCGGAGGTCGGCGAAGCGGTTGGCCGAGTTGGAGCCGCGATTGATCGCATTCGGACACGGACCGCCATTACGTAATCCGCGAAAATTCGCGGCCTTCGCAGCTCGACTTTCCGTTTGAAGTCGAAAACACGATCGATCTTGCCGGTTTTCCCGATTTCGATTGAAGTGCCGCCGGCCGACGGCCGATCCATCATCTACGAAGCAATTCTTGAAGCGCCCGCTGCTGCGCATTCAGCGCCCGGCGAGCAGGATCGGACGATTCGCATCGAGACCGCTCGCTTGGCATGGATGCCGCGACCGCGGTCGAGGCCGGCTCACGACTTGATGGGGAGGGGCGACGTAGGGCTCATGCGCAGACGAGGGCGCGAAGTCCTGGCGATTCTGACGACGTTCGCGACCTGGGCGGCGACCCTTGGCGCGACGTCCGATCACGCCCATGCCGGCGAGGAGACAGTCGCGCGCCCCGCAATGACCGTCGAATTGACCTGGAGCGTTCCTGGCACAAACGAGCACTCCCCAGCACTCGTGCCGCCGCGCCAGGACGTGACGCTCGAGGTCGTCGACGGCCGTCCGCTCGAGGCCGTCGCCTGGCCCTGGGATGCGGATCCCGATGCAGGGGGGCCGGCGCCTACGCCTTCAGGGGCCTGGCGGCTCGGCTCCGAGGCCAAAGGTCGCGTTCGCGTGCGGCTTGAAGCCAGCCCCAACGCAACGCTGGTGGTTCGACGCGGCGACCAGACGATTCGGATGACGGTCGCCGCGATTCTGGAAGGAAGTCCAACGCCGCCGTCTCCTGGGTTGAACGTCACAGTTCAGCGCCTCCCCTGGGACGCTCTGGCGATCGACTTCGGCCCAGGGGCCGAGAACGGCGTGGCGGCCCCAGGAACCGCCGTGCCGGTTACGATCGGATATGACATTCTGCAGCAGGACGCCGCCGAGGTGACCGTCCGGACGACGGCCGTCCTTCGTCCCATCGGCAAGGCCGAGCCAGTCTGGCAGTTCGAACAGCGCGAGGTCTTACCCGCGAATCTCCCCGAGCCGCCGTCCCGCCTCTGGTCGGTCCCGGCTCCGGCTCGCGAGGGTGCCTACATTTTGGAGGTTCAGGCGGCATGGGAAGCGGCCGGGCCTCGTGAAAACTCACGCATCAGCCGGTTGATCCGGCGTCGAAAGACCCCGGGAAACGTCGGTTCGGCGTCGCGCCGGGTTGTCCTGGCCGTCGTCTCGCCTCAAGTCGCCAACCCGCCTGCGATTCTGGGTGCGGCGGATTCGTCGGCGCGAGCGACCGAGGTCGATTCGCTCGATCTTGGGCGTATCCGCAACGCCCGATTTTCGGCGTTCGGCCGTTCTCCGACGACGTCGGCAGGCGGCGTCTGGGAAGTTCCCGCTGAGCTTCTCATTGATGCCTCACGACGTGAGAAGGAGCGGGAATGGTTCCGCGGTTTCATCGGCAAGGCCGGGGCGGAGCCCGCTCGGCTGGGCGCGGCCGACCCCTCTGGGCTCGCCTGGTCGGCCGTCGCTCTGCGCTCCACTCACCCGGATAAACCCCATCGGCTAACGGCGACGGTAACCGCCGGCGATGCGGCCTCGCTCGGGGTGATGATCCTCGACCCCGGATCAACCGACCGCCGGCCGCGGGTTCTCCTGGACGCATGCGGCGGAGGAAGCACGGGGAACGTGCCGCTTGAGTGGATCGTTTGGCCGGGGTCGACCGAGCCAATCCTGATCCTTCTCAACCGGAGTCGCGAATCGGACGTCACGGTTGGGACCGTCCGCCTGAGCGAGTTAGAGCCGTCGACCTCAGGCGAACCCACCTCGTCGGAGGTCGGTTCGCGAGCGATCGGCGTCCACCTCGGAGAGGCTGGCGCGCTCGAAAGGTTCGTTGCGTCGAACGAGCAGGGAATTGACGACTCCCTGGCGACGGCCGAAAACCTGGCCAGCTATCTCGCGACCTGCGGAGCCAGGTTCGTCGTCTTGCCCGATGGGCTCGCCGAACGAGGACGCCGACGAAGGCTCGCAGGCCGTCTCACGGAAGATCCAACAGGGCCCGACCGGTTGGAGGTGATCCTCCGCGTTCTCCAGCGTCGAGGGATGACGGCCTGGCTGGAGCCTAACCTGAGAAAGCCTGGCGCTCTCCGCGATCTGCCGCCACCGGAATCCGCTGAGGCGACTCAACAGAGCCTGACACGTATCGGCCCCAGCGGCGAGGCCGAGGAGGGGGTGTACCAGCCCTTGCATCCCCGTGTTAGGGAAGCGCTCAAGCGTCGGGTCGTCGAGGTTGTGACGGAGCGCGGCGGTCAACCGGGGTTCGCCGGCGTGCTTGTACGTCTGGGAAGCGGGCCGACGCTCCTTGGCACGCCCGACTCGGGGATGGACGACGACACGTTCTCCCGGTTCGTCCGCGAGACGTTCGGAGCTGGCGTGGCCCGGGAGATCCCGGGTCTCGACGCGAACGACGCGGGCCGGTTCAAGGCGCGAGCCCAGTATCTGGCCGGGGTTGGCCGAATGCCGTGGCTGGCCTGGCGATCCAAGGCCGTGGCCGGACTTTACGCCGAATTGACCGAGGCAGTTCGGAAGGCCGCGCCGACTGCGGTTTTGGCCCTGTCGACGCCGACGCTCGACGACGGTCCGTCTGGGGCCGAGGCTCGCCGCGTCGACCTGGCGGGCCTTCCGCCCAGCCAGGCGTGGAGAAGCCTGGGCCTGGATCTCCGTGACTGGGGCGCCGTGGCCGAACCTCCCGTCATGTTGCGTGGGGCGAATCTATCCGACGACGGCCTCGCCCGCGACCTGGCCGCGCATCCGGACCTTGACTCCCAGATCGTCGGCTTCCCGCGCCGCGGCTTTCTCCTGCTGACGGAGCCGGCTTCCGCGGGACCGGACGGAGGTCGACCCTCGGCGACGGCCGTTCCGAACGGGGACGGTGCAGCCTCGGAAGGGCCGCTGGCCCACGCGGTCTCCGCCCTGGACGCCCAGTGGATCGTTCTGGGCGCGACGACGGTCGCCGGCCGGGAGGAACGCGTCCGGCGGTTCGCCCAGACGTTCGAACGCCTTCCATCCGAAGCTCGGGCCGCGGTTGAGCCAGCGGCTGGGACCAAAGAATCAGGAGTCGTCGTTCGCTCGCTTCCCGAGAAGGGGCGGACGGTCTTCGAGATCGTCAACGACACGCCATATGCGATGCGACTCGGCGGCGTCGTCCGGGGCGACGATTCGGCCGTTGTGGAGGACCTTGGTCGGAACGTCAAACTGGCGCCGCAGCCGTTCGAGGGGGGCAGGAGGCTGGTCGTCGACCTGGCTCCCTTCGGCCTCACGGTCGTCCGCGTCGGAGCCGGTGGGACGACGCTCGACAAGCCGACCCTTTACCCCTCGCAGCCGGTTGTCGCCTCGATGGAGTCTCGGGTCAACGACATCAACGGCCAGCTTTCCGCGCTCAATCGGGGCGCGTCCAATCCAATCGTCGAACCTCCCAACGCCGGGTTCGAGCAGGAGCCCATAACCCCCGCTTCCGCGACGGCGGGCGAGGGGCAGGCCTCCTCCGCGCCGGGGGGATGGAGGATCGATCGTGGCGTCCGTAGCGCGGGGCTCTCCATCGACGAATCCGCCCCCCACTCGGGGAGTCGGTGTTTGAAGTTGGAGACCCGTCAGGGGTCGGCCTCCGTCCTCAGCGGCGACTTCTCTCCGGGGGAAGGTTCGACGCTGCTCGTCCAGACCTTCCTCCGAGCCGACAAGGAAGGAACCTCTTTGCGAATCTGGATCGAAGGCGAACGCCGGGGAGAACCCTACGCTCGTCGGTCGGACGTCGTCGTTGGGAAGGACTGGCGGCCCCTGGTCGTCAAGGCGTCCGACCTCCCCGTCGACGGTCTGGAGACGGTTCGGCTGCGGTTTGAGTCGACGGCTCCAGGATCGGTGTGGATCGACGACGTCCGCGTTCGCGGCGAGGTCGCGCCCAAGGCGGTCAGGCTCAACGCCCAGCGAACTCTTCTGGCGGCTTTGCAGGCTTATCGCGAACGGCGGTACGCCGAGTTCACGCGACTGGCCGATTCGCATTGGGCCCGGCATCCCGGCGTCATGGCGCTGGTTCGGGGCGAGCGTAATGCGCCAGCGGCCGACGATTCCGCCAAGGCGACGGAAGCTTCTGCCCTACCACCCGACCGGGCGCTGAGGTAAGATCGTCGAGCCCGTTGGAGAACGGGCCCGCCTTGCGTTTCTCGCGAACGTGGCGAACCAGGGCCGCGGCCGGAAGAGGAGGAGACGCCGTTGTTCGTAGCCTGCAGCACCCTTTGCTTTGCGAACGAGCCTCTGGAATCGGCGCTTCGCCACATCGCCGAACTGGAGTTCGACAAGTATGAGTTGGCCGTCGTCGAGGGCGGCCGCCACCTCAGGCCCTCTGAGGTCGGCGAGGATCCCGAGTCGGCTCTGCTCGGACTCAAGCGCGGGCCGGCGCTGATTCCGTCGTCGCTTTATATGGACTTCGGGCCGGTCGATTGGTCCGACCCGGTCCAGAAGAAGCGGTTCGACAACCACTGCCGGTTTGCCAAAGGGCTGAGCGTCGCGGTCCTCACGCTGACCGCCGCGCCGGCGGGGACGCCCTTCGAGCAAGAAGTGAAGCGGTTGACGGCCCTGTCCGCCACCGCGATGCGCGAGGGCCTCGTCCTCGCGATGCTGACCCACCGCGAAGCGATCACGGGCGACCCCGTGGCCGCCCTCCGACTCTGCAAGGCCGTCCCAGGCCTGGCCCTGACTCTCGACCCCAGCCATTTCATCGGCGGGGGCGTGAAAGAATCCGACGTCGACCAGCTTTTCCCGTATGTCCAGAACACGCATCTGCGCGACACGGGGAAGAACGCGGGCGAATTCCAGGTTCGGATCGGCCAGGGGCAGATCGAGTACGCCCGGATCGCCAACCTCCTCAATCGCGCCGGGTATAATCGGGCGCTGACGGTCGCGATCCTGGACCTGCCCGAGAACAACTTCGACCGCGAGGTCGAGGTTCGGAAACTGAGGCTGCTGCTCGAAACCCTCCTCTGAGCGCCCCATGCGCGAGTTGACCGCAGGCGACGCCGCGGACTATCTGCGAAGCTCCGGAAGGCTCCCGGCCGGCGTCGCCGTCTCGGTTCGGGAGTTGAGCGGCGGCGTCTCCAACCTGGTCCTCCGCGTCGACGCCGAGGACCGCCCGCCCTTCGTCGTCAAGCAGTGCCGCGAACGGCTTCGCGTGGCCCTTGAATGGCGGGCGCGGCTCGACCGGATCTGGGTCGAGCACGCCACCCTGCGCGTGCTTGGCGAGTTGTTGCCGCCCGGGGCCGTACCTGAGTTGCTGTTCGAGGATCGCGACGAGTATCTCTTCGCGATGAGCTGCGCCCCGGACGACTCCGAGACCTGGAAGACGCGGCTCTTGCGAGGCGACGCCGACCCAGCAATTGCCGCGGCGCTGGGGGGCTACCTGGCGACGATCCACTCCGACGCCCCAAACCATCCGACCCGCGACGCATCGCTCGCCGATACATCCCTGTTCGACGAACTGCGCGTCGATCCCTACTACCGGACGACGGCCCGAGCCCATCCCCGGCTCGCTCCCCAGTTCGACGCCTTGATTGCGGCGATGGAGCCGCCGATCGAACGTCGCGCGCTGGTCCTGGGCGATTTCAGCCCCAAGAACATCCTGGTGCACTCCGGCGGTCTGGTTCTGCTCGACTTCGAATGCGCCCATCTGGGCGACCCAGGGTTCGACCTGGGCTTCTTCATGAGCCACCTGGCGCTGAAACGGATCCACGGAGTGATCTCGGACGAGCAGTATCGAAGGCTCGCGGACGGTTTCCTTGGGACCTATTTCGAACGCCTAGGCGATCGCCTTGGCTCCTCGGAGGACGTGGAACGCCGGGGCGTCGCTCACACGGCGGCCTGTCTGCTCGCGCGCGTCGACGGCAAGAGTCCGGTCGAGTATCTTGATGGGCCCGGTCGCGAGGTCGCGCGGCGGTCGGCGTTGGCTCTCTTTGCTCAGGCCCCGGATCGCTGGGAGTTCCTGCATCGGGTCCTTGATTCCGAAGCGCGAGTTCATCCCCGGTGAAACGCCATGCCCGCTCTCCAGGCCTTGAAGGCGCGACAGGTTCTCGACTCCCGAGGACGTCCGACGGTCGAGGTCGACGCGATCCTCGCGGGCGGCGTCGCCGGACGCGCGATCGTCCCCTCTGGGGCGAGCACCGGGCGGCATGAGGCCGTCGAACTCCGCGACGGCGACCCCGCCCACTACGCCGGCCTGGGTGTTCGGAAGGCCGTGGCGAACGTCGGGAATGTGATCGCCCCGGCGATTCTGGGGATGGATGTTGAAGATCAGGCTGCCATCGACGCGGCGCTGCTGTCCCTGGACGGTACGCCGAACAAGGGGCGCCTCGGAGCCAACGCACTCCTGGGCGTCTCGATGGCCGTGGCGCATGCGGCGGCCGCGGCTCGCGGAGAGGAGTTGTTCGTCCATCTGAATCGACTCTGGAAGGCGAAGTCCGAGGGTCTGGATCCCTCGATCCCTCGTGAGCCCTCGCTGCCGCTGCCGATGGTCAACATGATCTCCGGCGGCCTGCACGCCGGTCGCAACCTGGACATTCAGGACGTTCTGTTCTTCCCCATCGGCGCTGGGAGTTATTCCGAGGCGCTGGAAACGATCGTGGCGATGTATCGAGCCGTCGGCGCCGAGTTGGCGAAGCTCGGCGCGGAGGCGACGCTCGTCGGCGATGAAGGGGGCTATGGCCCGAAGCTGCGCGACGACGAGCAGGCCCTCCAGGTCGTGACCGACGCGATGCTGGCCTGTGGCCTGACCCCCGGACGCGACGGGGCGATCGCCCTCGACGTGGCCTCAACCCATTTTTACGACCCGGCGACCGGCGCCTACCGACTGACCGGCGTTCAGAAGCCGATGACCGCTGATGCGATGGTAGAGATGCTCGCCCGCTGGACGGATCGCTATCCGATTGTCTCCATCGAGGACGGCGTCGCGGAGGACGATTGGGAGGGGTGGCAAGCTTTGACAAACCGGCTTGGCGATCGCGTTCAACTCGTGGGAGACGATCTCTTCGTCACGCAATCGGCTCGGATCGCTCAGGGCGTCGAGATCGGCGCGGCCAACGCCGTGCTCATCAAGGTGAACCAGGTGGGGACGCTATCGGAGACGCTGGACGCCCTGGTTCTATCGCGGCGGTCGGGCTATCGTCCGGTCGTCTCGGCTCGCTCGGGCGAGACCGAGGACGCGACGATCGCGGACCTGGCCGTCGGCACGGCGGCGGGCCAGATCAAGATCGGCTCCGTCGCGCGTTCCGAGCGGCTCGCCAAGTACAACCGGCTGCTGAGAATCGAGGAAGCCCTCGGCCCGAACGCCCTGTTCGCGGGCCGAGGGGCCTTATGGCGCGGGAAGTCAGGCAGCATTCTGGCGTGATTCAGGACGGGCGGAAGTCTGGTGTCGCGTTACAATAATCACTGTTGAGAAATGAGCAAATGTCTCAATGGATGGGGGTTAGCCTGAGACGCGAGCGAATGCCGGACTGCTTGGTTCCGGGGGAGGCGAAATATGGGAACGGGCAGGCCATACCACGTCACGTGGCCGCGCTTTCCGAGTTCTGTGAACGAGCCGGCCTGACCCGGTTGGACCATTTCATAGTGGATCATTGTGCCTTGGTTGAACGGGCCTTGGAAGCGGCAGCCTGGGTCGAACCGGAGTCACCTGAGGAGGAGGTGACGGGTGAGGACCCCGCTGGTGCAGCCTACTTCGTGAGCCGCATGGGAGAGGGAGGGAGTTGGAAGCGTTACGCCGTCAACGACAGGACCGATCCCGAGTATCTCGCCTCACAGAAACGTTACGAATGGATCGTGGAGGAGGTTGAGAAAGGGAAACCTTGGTTCGATCCGATGGATGGGCTTCGGACCGTCCGTGGACTGATTGAGATGGCCGAAAAGGGCATCCCATTGGCTTGGAGGGAGGAGGCGGCGGACAGGTTGAGAAGTCGCCTCATTGAGGCAGGTATGGAGCCGGGAGATGCTAAGGAGATGTACCCGCGACCTGTTGGCGATTACCCTTTCCCACTATGGGATTTAAGAACTTTCGAGATGGAACTTGAATTCGCGGTCCAAATCGAAGACTTATTTCACTTCACTATCTCGTACTGATTCCTCCGATTCCCCCCCCCCCCCCCCCCCGACAGCGAATTCATCGCGCCCTGGACTTGCA
>NZ_JAALCR010000023.1 GCF_011065895.1 Paludisphaera rhizosphaerae
TTCGACCAAGGCCTGCTCGATCACGTTCGCCGGCTGCCACTCCTCGACCCACTCCCGGAGCCGAGCTTCCAACTCCGCCGGATCCTCCTGCGGCAACACGACGGGCGCTTTCGACCGCATCCCATGCTTCAACGCGTTCATCCGCGCCTTCGCCTTGCCGGCCTCGGTTTTGGGGCCGGTCGACTTCTGAGCGTTCTCACGATTGGCGCGGATTTGAGCCTCGGTAGCGGGCATGGGAGGAGTCTCCTCGATCGTTTCGGTGGGAATGTCACCTGAAAGGGACGATCGCCGCGACGAGGGGGACGATTCCGAATATCGAGACTTTCACGCCCCATGCCGTCCGATGAATCCGGATGTGCGGATGGAACCACCGTGCGACTCGTGGAGCGGCTCGCTCGACAGGGGGCTTTGGGCCGTGATAGCTTGTCGGGATCGAGTTCCCAGCGCCCGGACGCGAAAAACCTCGGCGGCCCGGGCGATTTGACGACCCGCATTACGGAGACGGCCACGTGAACGCGACCGGACGCACCCTCTCATTGATCCTCGGCCTTTCCCTGGCCTTCGGCTTGTCGGCCGCTCGCGCCGCCGACAAGTTCCCCCGCGTCGAGCTGGACACCTCCGCGGGCAAGATCGTCCTGGAGCTCAACGCCGACAAGGCCCCGATCAGCGTCGAGAACTTCTTGAAGTACGTCGATGAGGGCTTCTACGCCAACACGACCTTCCATCGGGTCATCCCCGGCTTCATGGTCCAGGGGGGCGCGATCGACGATAAGATGAACGAGAAGCGCGACCCCTCCCAGGGCGTCCACCCGTCGATCAAGAACGAATCGAGCAACGGTCTTTCGAACGCCCGCGGGACCGTGGCCATGGCGCGGACGAACAACCCGGATTCGGCCACCTGCCAGTTCTTCATCAACCACGCCGACAACCCCCGCCTCGACACCTACGGCGGCGGCTACGCGGTCTTCGGCAAGGTGGTTGAGGGGATGGACGTCGTCGACGCCATCGCCAAAACTCCGACCACCTCCAAGGGCGGATACGACGACGTTCCGGTCAAGCCGGTGTACATCAAGGCGGTCAAGCGCGTGAACCCGTGACGCCGCCATGTCGCCCGGGCTTCCAGCTTCCCTTGACCCCCGGGGACGCCGTCCCATAAGATTGCGAACTTAGAGGGTTGCGACCATGGCGTCGCCGCCCTCGGTTTACATATAACGTTCGCGCTGCTGGAGGTTCCTGGAAATGGCTCACGTGGTCGCCGAGCCCTGCTTCGATTGCAAGTATACCGATTGCGTGGTGGTCTGCCCCGTCGACTGCTTCTACGAGGGGGCCCAGATGCTGTACATCCACCCCGACGAATGCATCGATTGCGAGGCCTGCGTCCCCGAGTGCCCCGTCGAGGCCATCTTCCACGAGGACAACCTGCCGGAAGAGTGGAAGGAATTCACCCCACTCAACGCCGACATGTCCAAGCAGAGCCCGAACATCAACGAGAAGAAGGACGCCCTGGAAGCTCCCGACTGCGACACCAGCCGCAAGCGGTCCTGACGCCTCCGACCCTCGTTCCGACTCATGAACGACCCCGAGGACTCCCCTCGGGGTCGTTCCATGCGCGGACGGCCAGCAGCACGAGCCCCGCCGCCAGGCAGACCAGGGCCGAAGTGGTCATCACCGGGCGCAGTCCCCAGAGGCTCGCCGCGCGGCCCGTCCAGAGGGCTCCCAGCGGCACCGAGCCGGAGAAGACGACCATCCAGACCCCCATGATTCGCCCTCGGAGCCGGTCCGGGATGGTGAGCTGGATGAGCGTCTGGGTCGACGAATAGAAGAAAGCCGCCCCGAACCAGGCCCCGAACAGGCACCCGCCGCCGCAGACCAGCCGGGCCAGCTCCGGCCAGTCGGGGGACGTCCAGAGCGGATAGAGCGAGGCGGCCAGCAGAAAGAGCGAGAACCAGATCATCCCGAAGGCGATCATCCGCTCCTTGCGGACGCCGTCCCCCATTCTCGCCACGGTCAGGGCCCCGACGGTCGCCCCGGCCCCGCCGCAAGCCAGCAGGACGCTATAGCCGCCGACGTCGACGCCGATGATCCTCTGGGCGAAGACCGGCATCATGGCCTCGTACCCCATCCCCACCAGGCCGAAGAACCCCATCAGGGCCAGGTGGAAGGAGACCCTGGGCTCCCCCTTGAGGTAAGCCAGGCCCGCCAGGACGTCGTTGACCGCCGCGCCCCGGCCGCCGGGAGTCCGCGTCCGCGCGGCTGTCCGGATCGCCAGGACGGAGCCGATCGCCGCGAGGTAGCTGACCGCGTTCAGGGTGAAGCACCCCGCCGCCCCCAGCGTCGCAAAGCCGATCCCGGCCAGCGCCGGACCGATCACCCGCGTCGCGTTGAACAGGCCCGAGTTCAAGGCGATGGCGTTCGTCAGGTTCTTCGAACCGACGAGTTCGTAGAGGAAGATCTGGCGGCTGGGCAGTTCAAAAGTCACGCAGATCCGGGCCGTCGCCAGGATCAGAGCCATCTGCCAGAACGAGATCGCGTCCAGGTGGACGAGCGTCGCCAGCACGACCGCGCAGGCCATCTGGCAGACTTCCATCGCCAGGATCATCGCTCTTGGGGCGACACGATCCGAAATCGCACCGGCGAAGAGGCCGACGACCAGGCCCGGCATCAGGTTGGCCATCTCCAGCAGCCCCAGCCGGTCGGTCGAGCCGGTCTGCTCGTTCACCAGCCAGCGCACGGCCGCCGCCTGAAGCCAGGTCCCGATCAGGCTGATCCCCTGGCCCATGAAAAAGAGCCGGTAATTCCGGATCGAGAGCGACTCGAACATCCCCCGCCGAGGCGTCGAGGGGACCTCGGCGGGCGAGGCCTCGGCCGTCATGGCTGGGCCTTCGCGGGCGGCGAGAGGAGTTGGTAGAGCATGACCGACGCAGAGGCGCCCAGGAACGACGCGGGTGGGAATGACGCGGGCCAGGCGTTGCCCACCGTCTGAGCCAAGATCGGCGACAGCCCGAAGAGCACCCCGACGCCCCAGGCGACGAGCCCAGAGGTCGACCAGCCCGGACGTATTGAGGTGGGCTGTCGGCGGGACTCGGCCACAAGCAGACCCGCCAGCGGAGCGAAGAAAGCCCCGGAGACCTCGGCGATCGTCTCAATGCGGTGCGCCAGGCCTAACGCTCCGGGGATGAAGAGGATGAGGAACCCGAGTAATGCGCTGTCTGGATTGCCGAGCGCCGGCCAGTGACGGCGGAACCGGCTTCGTAAGAGATCCGCCGCGTAAACCGCCGGGGCCAGTGAGGCCAGGCCGAACAACAGCAACAGCCCACCGCCGGCCCATGGTCCGAAGGTCTGGCTCGTCAGAGCCGCTCGGATCGAACCGCCCGCGCCGATCGCCGCCAGAATCGAGGCCGCCAGAAACGCAACCGCCCCCGATCCCAGGAAGCCGACGAGCCCGCCCATCCGCACGTCGCGACGATCCCTGACCGCCCCTCCCCATTCGACGGCCATCAGGAGTGGAAAAGCTAGCGCGGAGAAGACGTACTGGAACAGATGCAGGTCCAGGAGCGTTCCCCCAGCGGTTCGCCCTCCCCACGGGACTCCTCTCCAGACGGCCCAGCCGGCCGCACCGGCGAGCAGAAGCCCCGCGAACGGCCAGTAGATCTTCATCATCGCCACGATCGCGCCCGTCAGGTTGACCCCGACGGCCGAGACGATGATGAACGTCCAGAACGCCAGCGCGGTCAGGACGAGCGGTCCTTCCGGCCTCGCCGCCACTGGTTCCAGCAATCCCCAGGCGACGAGGCCGTCGAGGGTCATCCGCACCGAGTACCCGATCGCGACCGATCCCCAGACGGCCGCGAACAGGCCGTAAAGCACTCCGGCGAGCCATTCGGCGCCGTCGGCTCCCAAAGCTCCGGCCGCGACGACCGGGAGCCGCTTCCGCTCGCGAAGGCCGAGGCCGGCGAGGGGGCGGTAAATCAGCGCGTAGCCGATCAGAAGAGTGATGCAGGCCGTTGTCCAGCGAACCAGGATCGTACTCGACGCTCCGGCCTGGCCGAAGCCGTCCAGCAGGGGGAACCAGACGACGACGCCCAGGAAGGCCGGGGCGAGGGTGGTCGCCCAGCCGTGGGGCTTCGGCGTCGGCGCGTCGAGCAGCTCGCGGACGACGGGGGGGAGTTCGCGCGGGGAGGCTTCGGTTGATGTTGGAGAGGTCACGGTCGTCGTCGGTCCGGGGCCTTGAGTCGTCGCGGCGGAAAGGACATAGTCTACCATGACCGCCGTCCCGGTCGGAGGAGCCCGATGAGAAGGGAGCGCAGCCTGGCGTCGCGAATCCTCGTTTACGCCTGGGCCGCGCCGACGACGCTGGTCGGCCTCCTCGCCGGCGCCCTGACCCTGGCGACGGGCGGCCGAGGGCGCGTCCGCCAGGGAGTGCTCGAATTCCACGGCGGATTTTCCACCTGGCTCGCGACGAAGCTCGGCTTCGGCGCCATGACGCTGGGCCACGTCATCATCGGCTACGACGCCTGGTGGCTCGACGAGTTGCGCCCCCACGAACAGGTCCACGTCCGGCAGGTCGAGCGCTGGGGGGGAGCGTTCATCCCGGCTTATTTCGCCGCCAGCCTGATCGCCTGGTCGAAGGGTGGGCATTACTACTACGACAACTGGTTCGAGGTCGACGCTCGAACCCGGAGCGCCCCGCAGATGGACGGCTTTGACCCCGAGCGTGCGGACGACGATCGGTCTTCCGGCAACGACCGGACCCACGCCGAGGAGCACTTCCTCGCCGGGGACGCCGTGCGCGACGTGGTCATCGGCATGGCCGACGGCCTGACGGTCCCCTTCGCACTGGCGGCCGGCTTGACGGGGGCCGTGCAGGGGAACGGCCTGATCGTGACGGCGGGGCTCGCCGAGGTCGCCGCCGGCTCGATCGCGATGGGCCTGGGAGGATACCTGGCCGCCCGGGGAGAGGCCGACTACTACGACCGCGAACGTCGCCGCGAGGTGAGCGAGGTGGTCAACTTCCCCCAGCTGGAGGAGGCGGAGACGATCGCGATCTTTGAGGAATACGGCCTGAACCCCTATCAGATCGAGCCGATCCTCGACGCGTTTCGCGACCGTCCCGAAGCCTGGGTCGACTTCATGATGCGGTTCGAACTGGGGTTGGAGCGGCCGGCCTCCAACCGGGCGCTGGTCAGCGCGGCGACGATCGGGGGCTCGTACATCGTCGGCGGGTTGATCCCGCTGGGCCCTTACATGCTGATGCAGTCGACGTACGGGGCGCTGGCGGTCTCGGTTGTCGTGACCTTGCTGGCGCTTTTGATTTTCGGATACGTCAAGGGGCGGATCACCGGCCTGAGGCCGTTCCGGGGGGCGTTGGAGACCGCGACGATCGGCGGGCTGGCGGCCCTGGCGGCATTCCTGATCGCCCGGAGTTTCTCCTGAGCCTGGGGGTTTGGGTAGTCCCTTGACAGCGCCTTCCGGGCGGCTTCTACTGCACCGTCGTCGCCACCGTCCCGCCTCCCCACGTCCAGACGATTCGAAGGCCGTCATGAGCACAGAAACCATCCCGACGTCGAGCCCGCTCCCCGACTACATCGCCAGCGCGACGCCCAATCCGCCGGCGAACCGGGCGCCCTGGTATTCGAACACCGCGCCGACGTTCGCGGGGATCTTCCTCTGGTTCGTCTTCTGGAATTCGATGTCGGGCAACGGCCTGAGCGTCGGCGGCCTGTTGGCGAGCCTGGGCGGCGTGGTCGTCGGCGCCCTGATCTGCCACTTCCTCTTCTACCTGGCGCCCGGCCTGCTCGGCATGAAGACGGGCCTGCCTCTTTATGTGGTGGGAACGTCGACCTTCGGCGCGATCGGCGGGCTGATCATGCCGGGCTTCCTGATGGGAGCGCTCCAGTTCGGCTGGCTGGGGGTTAACGCCTACGGCTCGGCCGACGCCTTGATGCAGGGCTTCGGCGGCGACAAGAACATGTTCTACGCCCTGGCGGTGGTCTGGACGGTCGTCGCGGCGTTCGTCGGACTGAAAGGCATTCAGTACGTCGCCAAGGTCGCGACGTTTCTGCCGATCATCCCGCTGGTCGTCCTGATCGTCGGCCTGGCCTACTTCGGGGCGTCGGCGTTCAGCTACAAGCCCGGCGTGGTCGTCGAGGGGAGCAGCGGCGGGATGGCGGCCCTCTTCGGCATGATCGGCGCGATCGTCGGCTTCTTCGGCACGGCCGGCGCGGCGGGCGTCGACTTCGGCACCAACAGCCGAGACGCCAACGACGTCAAGATGGGCGGCCTGATCGGCGTGGTGGTCGCCATCATCCTGACGGCCGGGATCTCGCTCCTGGTCGTCGCCGGCGCCCGCGCCACCGGCGCGATCCCGGAGACCGAGAACCTGATGACCGCGGCCCTGAACGTGAAGCTCACGGGCGGCCTGTACAAGGCGATCATGATCGGCCTGACGCTGGCCTCGTTCCCGGGCGCCTGCTTCTCGTCGTTCATCGCGGCGAACAGCTTCAAGACGGTCATGCCGAAGGTGAACCCGCTGGTCTCGGTCGGGATCGGCACCGTGGTCAGCATTATCCTGGCTGTGACGGGGCTGGCCGCGAACTTGCCGAGCGTCTTCGGCATCATCGGCGCCTCGTTCGGCCCAATCTGCGGCGCCATGACGGCCGACTACATCTTGAACGGCTATCGCTGGAGCGGCCCCCGCGCCGGCTTCAACCCGGCCGGCTGGGTGGCCTGGGCGGTTGGCTTCTTCGTCGGCGTCATGCCCAACCTGCACGCCGTCGCCCCGGCGATCCCGGCCGTCCCCGCCGCGCCGGTGGCCGCCTACATCGTCGGCTTCATCCTCTACTACGTCCTCTACACGGCCGGCCTCAAGACG
The DNA here is from genome assembly GCF_011065895.1 of Paludisphaera rhizosphaerae. Classification (NCBI taxonomy): domain Bacteria; kingdom Pseudomonadati; phylum Planctomycetota; class Planctomycetia; order Isosphaerales; family Isosphaeraceae; genus Paludisphaera; species Paludisphaera rhizosphaerae. The sequence continues at coordinate 6,872 of NZ_JAALCR010000023.1, forward strand.
CCCGTGCTGGACATGCCTCAGCGGATCGACGTCTGAGCGTCGTCCGACGAGCCGACCCAAACGCAAGGGGCCGGGGGGAAGACCCTCGGCCCTTTCGCATGCGCTCGATCAACGCCCCAGCAGCGTGGCGATCATGCTGGGCGGCCGCGTGCCCGGGACGACGATGCGGTCGCCGGGGAAGAGCTGGTAGTTGGTGAGGGTCTCGCCGCGCTCCTTGATGCCGCACCAGTCGATCTGGAGGACCTGCTCGGGGCCGCCGTTGGGGTGAGGGCGTGAGAGATACGCCTTCTCCGGCAGGCTGTTCGACTTGAGGCCGGCCTTGAGGATCGCGTCGAGGACCGTCTCGTTCCCCTTGAGTGGGAAGGCGCCCTCAGAGGCGACGGTCCCCATCACGTAGTAATACTTGCTCTGCGAGTTGCTGATCCGGGCCGAGACGCGGTAGGGCTCGGTCGGCTTCTGGCCCCGGCTGAGGGCTTCCAGCATGAGCTGCTCGGCGACCTTCGCCTCGATCTGTTCGAGCGTCAGGCCGGCGACGTAGACGTCGCCGTAAAGGCCCAGGTCGATCACGCCGTCAGGCTGGACGGTGAACGAGCCGATGGTCCAGTCGGAGAGGCTCGGTTTGACCGTCACGTCGAGTTCGTCGGGGGGCTCGACGACGTAACGGGGCATCGACGTCTTTTCCAGCTCGCGGGGCTGGTCAGGGTCGATTACGCCGCGAATGGGGACGCGGTCGGCCTCTTTCCGGGACTTCAGCGACGAGCAGCCGGGCTGCGCGGCCAGCAAGGCTGCGGTCGTCCCGACGACGATCGTCGCCCGTCCGAGGCTGGGGGCCTTCGGCGTCCGTGCGTCCATGTGCCAGTCACCTCTGAGGAAGGCCGAAGGCGATTCCATCCGTGTTGCGTCAGCGCAGGTCGCGTCTCAGGAGGGCGGCCCAGCGTCGCTGAAAGTCGGGATCGGCCAGGAGCGGCGAGGGCCTCGAAGGAAACTCGGCGTTGACGAAAGAATCCCGGAAGGCTAGTGTCCGACCGCCTCGAATTCGGATTTCGGCCCGTCGAATCGGCAAGGACGGCGACTTCGGCGGATCCCCTGGGATCGGGCCGGCCGGAACCGCGAGGCAAGCCGAGGCGTCTGCCCATGCCATCGACTCCATCGCGCGTGCTCTTCGTGGGACTCGACGGGGGCACGCGCGCCGCGCTCGACCCGATCCTCGACCGCGGCTGGATGCCCAACCTCGCCGCTCTCTGGCGTCGCTCCGCCGTCGGCGGCCTGCGATCGACCGATCCAATGGTGACGCCCGTCGCCTGGACGTCGTTCTCCACCGGCTGCACGCCTCTGACGCACGGCGTTCACGACTTCAACTATCTGGACCACTCCGACGGCACGATCCGCGAGCACGACGCGGCGACCGTCCGCCGGTCGACGATCTGGGAAGTTCTTGCGAATCAGGGACGCTCGATCGTCAGCCTGGGCCTGCCGCTGACCTACCCCGCCCCGAAGATCCGAGGGATCCTGGTCGGAGGCGCCGATTCCCCGGATCGCGACGAGGCCTTCGCCCAGTGTCCGGAGTTCGACGGGCTGCTGCGGGACGAGGTCCCCGACTACACGCACAAGCTCGTCTGGAAGCGTCGCCCGCGCACGGCCGAGGAGGCGATGGAACAGGCCCGCCGCTGCTCGGCGATCTTCGCCGCCCAGGCCGAGGCCGCCTACCGCGCCGATGCTCGCGTGGACTGGACGGCCATGATGGTCCACTACCACAACCTGGACAGCCTCCAGCATCGCATGTGGCCCTACTTCGACGTGGATGACACGGGCGTCCGCGAGGCCGGCTTCACTGAGTCCGTCGAGCAATCGCTCCGGGCGCTCGACGCCTCCATCGGCCGGCTGCTGGACCTGGCCGCGGATCGCGACGCGGCGGTAGTCGTCGTCTCCGACCACGGCTTCGGGCCCTGCCGGCAACTGGTGAACGTCAACGGAATGCTCCGCGCCGCGGGCCTTCAGCGCACGCGGGTTTATGGGACGCGCTTCCGCTACCGGGCGATCCGTCTGCTGGAGCGGTTCCGCCGCTGGCGGGCGCTTCGCGAGCCGGGCGGGAAGGCGCCGACGAAGATCCGGCCGATCGACGGCCAGATCTCGTGCGACTGGTCCCGGACGGTCGCCTTCGCCCCCTTCGGCCAGCTTTGCGGCAACATCTTCCTGAACCGCGAGGCCGTCTCGGGCGCCGCCGCCGATCGCGCGCTGGACGAGATCGTGACGATGATGGCCGACGCCCGCGATCCCGAGACCGGCGACCGGCTCTTCGCCGACGTTTACGCCACGGCCGAGCGCTTCGGCGTCGACCCAGCCGACGAGGGTATGCCCGACGTTTTCGCCCTCTCGGCCGACGGCTACCAGGCCCAGGCCAAGTGGTCCGAGCGCTATCGCAACACGATCATGATGCCCGACCCCGGCCTGCCGGCCACGCACTACGTCCAGGGCGTATTGGCGATCGACGCCCCCGGCGTCCGCCCGGGCCACTCGCTCGAGGCCGAGCTGCACGATCTCGCGCCGACGGCCCTGACGCTGCTGGGCCTCGACGTCCCCTCGTTCATGGAGGGCCGGGTGCTGCAAGAGGCGTTCGACGAGCCCCTGTCGTCGGCCCGCCGGCCCGCTCTCGCCGCGATCATTGAAGGTGCCTGAAGGGATTCACGACCACTCCGTCCTCGTTCTCCCGACTCAACAAGAGGTTGACATGGAAGATATCCAGAAAGACGTCCACACGTTCATCCTGACCGAGTTCCTGCCAGGCGAGGATCCGTCCGAGCTGACCGAATCGACCCCGCTCATCACCGGCGGCATCCTCGACTCGATCACGACGCTCAAGCTGGTCGTCTATCTGGAAGAGCGGTTCGGCATCACCGTCGAAGCCCACGAAGCGGGCGTCGAGCACCTGGACTCGATCAAGCAGATCGCCGATCTCGTCGCTGAGAAGAAGGCGGCCTGACGAGCCCGGTCCGATCGGTCCATAGCGGCCTTCCCCCCTCGCGGGGGCAGGTGGCCCGAAGGGCCGGATGAGGGGGGATCGGCTTCGCGTTCAGAGCGACCGCCGGATGCTTATCCGACGCCGGTCGTCCCCCTCATCTGATCGCTTCGCGATCTGTCTTCCCCCGCGAGGGGGGAAGACCGTTCACGGCTTCAAACGGGTATCACGCCCGCCGGAACCTCCTCGACGACCATCCCCGCCCCCCGCAGATACTCCACCAGGTCCCGCGTCAGCGCGCCGCCCGCGTCCATTCGTGGGACCTTGTGCTGCCCGCCGAGCTTTCCACGCGACCGCATCCAGCCCTCAAAGGCTCCCGGCCGGGCCGCGATCAGAGCGGGCGTCGGGAAGCCCGAGCCTGGCCCGCGATGGGACCGGTAGTCGTCGTTTCGCCGCAGCAGGGCCGCGTCGAGCCGTTCCCGGAACGTCGCTGCGTCGTCAGGGAAGTTTTCAAACTCGATCACATATTGATGGAATCCCAGGGCGTCGCCGAACACCGGGCCGACGTGCCACTCGCGGACGCTCGCCCGTTCTGCATCAGCCGCCTCGGCGATCGCGGCCTCGACCTCCTCGTAGATCAGATGCTCGCCGAAGGCCGACAGGGTGTACTTCGTCCGGCCAGTGAAGCGGAGCAGGGGAGGGTCGAGCGACTCGAAGCGGACGGTGTCGCCGATCACGTGTCCCCACATCCCGGCGCACGTCGATACGACGATCACATAGTCGACGCCCGTCTGGACGTTTCCCAGCCAGTGCCGCGTTTTCGGCTGCTCCCCTTCCTGGTACTCGGCGACGGGGATGAACTCATAGAAGATCCCGTGATCGACGAGCAACCGGAGCAGGCCTGATTCCGGGTCGCCGAAGGCGATGAAGCCCTCGGAGCAGGGATACGTCTCCTGGAGCCGGACGGCGTCCGAGCCGACCACGTCGCGGAACCTCGCCTCGTAGGGGGCGAACTTCACGCCGCCGTGGACGACCAACTCGAGGCGCGGCCAGACCTCGGCGATGGTCGACTCGCCGGTGATTTCGAGCACGCGACGGAAGAGCATCAACAGCCAACTGGGGACGCCGCTGACGAGCGTGATCCGCTCGCGAATGCTCCGCGAGGCGAGCCGCTCCAGCTTCTGGTCCCAGTCCGATTCCAGGGCCAGGTCGAGGGGCGGGAACGTGTAGGGCCGAAGCGCCTCGGCCAGCTCGATCGCCGCGACGCCGCTGAGGTCCCCCTGCCGGACGCCCGGAGCGGGCTCTTCCAACTGGGTCGTCCCGCCGAGAAAGAAGATCCGGCCCTCGAAGAGTCGCGACCCCGGCCGCGCCGCCATGTGCGCGGCGGTGACGGTCTGAGCGGCCTTGCGATTCGAGCGGACCATCTCGTGCGAGACGGGGATGTACTTGGTCGCTCCCTGAGTCGTGCCGCTGGTCAGGGCGAGGTAAGGGATGCGTCCGGGCCAGGCGAGGTTGTCAAAGACGGGATAACGGGCGCGAAGATAGTCGGCCCACATCTCCTCGTAGGTCCGGATCGGAACGCGTCGTTGGAAGCCCTCGACCGACCTGACTCCGCCCAGGCCGTGGTCGCGGCCGAAGCGGGTCTCGCGGGCGAAGGCGGAGAGCCGCCGGATCGTCCGCTCCTGTTCGCGGATCGGGTCGATCGCGGCCAGCCTGTGCATGCGGGCCCGGGCATGCACCTGGAACGCCCGGTTGACGAGCCTGCGGGCTGGGACCGATCCGGTGAGGGCGGTGAGAGAGGCTGTCGCGTTCATAAGGCCTCGACGGGGGGCCGAACGCCCCGGCAGATGTAGACGCCGGCCGGTGGAAAGTTCCGGGGCTCGAAATGGAACTGGACGTCCTCAAACAGCCTGCGATAGAGGCCGCGATACACCCAGGGCATCTCGGTGATCTGGTTGAACGTGCCCTCGGGCTTGAGAACCTGGCCGACCACCCGGATCAACTCCCGCTGAACGTCCTTCGGCAGCGAGGGGGTCGGCAGGCCGGAGACGACATGGTCGACGCGGTCGATCCCTCGGTCGTGCAGCATGCCCGCCAGGTCGCGGGCGTCGCCCTCGATCAGTTCCAGGTTGGGCAGGCCGCCGAATCGGTCGCGGAGCATCCTGGCGAAGTCGGGGTCGCGCTCGACGACCAGGACTCGATCGACGGGGCTGGATCTCTCGGCGAGGACGCGGGTGATCGGGCCGGTGCCCGCGCCCAGCTCGACGATCACGTTGGGGATGCTCCAGTCGATGTTGGAGACGGTCGCCTGAGCGAGCCATCGGCTGCTGGGCGCGAGGCTGGCGATGGCTGTCCCGTGTCGGAGGAACTTGCCCAGGAACAGGATGAAATCGCTCATGGATCAGGAGGGGGAGCGGAGAAGGGGGACGGCCTCGCGGGCGGCCAGGAACCGATTGGCGTCGAGCGGGCGCGGGATCGGGCCCAGTCGATCGTTGAGGAAGCGGACGATCATCTGATTGATGATTCGAGATTTCTCGATCTGGGGGGCGTGCCCGCAGTCGGCCACGACGGCCTGGCGGACGCTGGGGATTCGCTTCGCGGCGAGGATCGAACCGGGGACGTCCGAGAGGACCTGATCGTCGGCCCCCCAGACGACGAGCGTCGGATTGACGACTCTGGGGAGCAGGTCCGCGACCGAGTGGCCGACCGTCCCCCGGAGCGTCTTCAAGACCCCTTTCTTCCAGCGCCGGTTCTGGAACTTTCGCTCGTAGGCCGCGATGAGTCGGTCGTCGGCGAACCGGGGCTTGTGGAAGACCGAGCCCACAAGGCTGTCGTAGCGGCTGCGGCGGACGCCGTCGATCATCGGCATGTTCTCGTCGCCGTGAAATCCGGAGGGGCAGAGCAGGACCATCCGGCCGACCTTCGAAGGGTTCGCGACCGCGTACGTCAGGGCGACCTGGCAGCCCAGGCTCGACGCGACGAGGTGGTAAGGAGCGTTGACTCGCGCCCCTTCCAGGAAAGCCGCCAGCCGGCCGGCGAGATAGTCGACGGTCACCTCGTTGCCGGCTTCGATCCAGTGATGGAGGTCGTCGGAGTCGTAAGTGAGGATCTCGGGAGTCCTCACGTCGAACCGTCGCGAAAGCTGTCGCTTGTTGGCGAACCAGCTTTCAGCCTGCTCGGCCAGACCGTTGACCATCACCAGGGGCGTGCGAGACCCGCTCCGGAGGTTCGGGCGGGGGAGGTCGATCCATTTGAGCACGCGGGGGGGCATGGTGGTTGGGGACTCCTTCGGGACCATCGGCCGCCATGCGACGAACCTATCACGAACTCCCATGCCGGGCCAGCGCATGCGGCGCGGGTTCACGACGAATTCGCGGAGCCCACACGAGTCTGAAACGGCTCTTTCGTCGTTCCCCCTTCTTGACGTTCCCGTGGGCGGCTCGGGAGGATGAGGTCAAGCCACATCGGTTGGTCCTCGTCTCGTCGGCCTGAGATCCTTTCATGCGCGTCTTCATCACGGGCGGATCCGGGCTCATCGGGAGGAGGCTCGCCCGGCGAGTGCTGGAGAAAGGCGGGACGCCCGTCGTCTTGTCTCGTCACACCGACGCCCTCCGCCGCGATCGCTCGATGAGGGACTTCGAGTTCGTCCAGGGGGATCCCACCACGCTCGGCCGTTGGCGGGAGGCCGTTGACGGCTGCGACGCCGTCGTGAACCTCGTCGGCCACAGCGTCTTCGGCGAGCGCTGGAGCGGAGAGGTCAAACGGAAGATCCGCGACAGCCGAGTCTATTCGACCGACAACGTCGTTACGGCGATCTCGGCGGCGAAGAAGCGGCCGAGCGTCCTGGTTCAGGCGTCGGCTATCGGCTACTACGGGCCGAAGGATGACGAAGTGTTGGAGGAGTCGGCACCGTCGGGGACCGATTTCCTGGCCGTCGTCTGCCGCGAGTGGGAGGACGCCTCGGCGGGCGTCGACGCCCTGGGCGTGCGCCGGGCGGTCGTGCGGATCGGCGTGGTTCTGGCTCCCGGTGAAGGGGCGTTGAAGACCATGACGCCGCTCTTCAAGCTCGGCCCGGGCGTCCCTGTCGGCGGCGACGGCCCTTTCAGCCCGGCGCGGGGACTTCAGTGGATGAGCTGGATCCACGTCGACGACGTCGTCGGGATCCTCGAAATGGCCCTCAGCAACTCGAACGCCGTCGGTCCGATCAACGGGGTCGCCCCCAACCCCGTCCGGAACGCCGACTTTTCCCGGGCGCTCTCGAACGTCCTCTGGAAACCGTACGCCCCCTGGCGGGTCTTCCTCCCGATCGGCCCGCCGAACGCCCTGCTCCGCCTGGTGCTCGGAGAGGTCGCCAGCGTCGTCACGAAAGGCCAGCGCGTGATCCCGCGCCGGGCTGCGGAATTGGGGTACGCCTTCCAATTTCCCGAATTGGCCGAGGCTCTCGAGGACGTATTTCTCCCGTCCGGGTCCGCGTCGATCGCCCATTGAACCCAAGGGAATTACTTCAGCAGATAACCCGCCGCGACTCCAGCGGCGAAGGTCCCGGCGAAAGCAGCCAGGATCACCGAGAGCAGCAGGGCTGGGCGTTCGGCGGCCGTGGAGGCCAGGGGAGCGAACCATTGCGGGTAGCGGACGGCCGGCGCTGGCGGGGGAACCGTCGAGACGGCGACGACGGCCGGGGGGGGCGTGGGCTCGGGGAGAGAGTCGTCGGGGGGGAGCGAAGGCGACGGCGGCGACGGGGGGGGAGCGGGCGTCGGCTTGCGAGTTTTTGGGCGGATCAACGCCTGGAGGGCCTCGGAGGCTTCGGTCGCGTTCTCGAAGCGGTCCTGAGGCTTCAACGCCAGGAGTTTGTCCAGCACGCGCTGGGCGTTGGAGGGGAAGTCCGGCAGGTACTCGGTGATGGGAATGTGCGGGTTGCTGATCCGGCGTCCCAGGCGGTCGATCGGCGAGGCGCCAGGGAAGGCGTGTTTGCCGGTCATCAGGTGGTACATGGAGCAGCCGAGGCTGAACAGGTCGCTGCGGCCGTCGACGTCTTTCCCCAGCGCCTGCTCGGGGGACATGTAGTCGACCGTCCCCACGGCGATGCCGTCAGCCGTGGCGAACGTCGCCCCGTCGTCGGCCTCCATCAGGACGCCCAGGCCGAGGTCGAGGATCTTTACCTTGCGGTCGTCCCCCACCAGGATGTTCGACGGTTTGATGTCGCGGTGGACCATCCCCTGGGAGTGGGCGTGGGCCAGCCCCAGCGCGGCCTGCGACGCGTAGTCGATCATCTCCGCGGCGGGGACCGGCCCGCGACGGAGGCGGTCGCCCAGGCTCTCGCCGTTGACGTACTCCATGACGATGTAGAGGACGCGGTTGGCGCGGTCGGCGTCGTAGGCGCGGACGACGTTGGGGTGGTCGAGCCGGCCCACCAGCTTCATCTCGCGCTGAAAGCGAGCCACGACGCGGTCGTTGGAGGCGATTTCCGGAGCGATGATCTTGAGGGCGACCACCCGGTCCATCATTTGATGGTGGGCCTTGTAGACCCTCCCCATCGAGCCGGCCCCGATCCGGTCGAGGATCACGTATCGGCCGACGACCATCCCGTAAGGCTTGTTGGCCAAAAGCCTTTTGGCCTGATAGGGGGTGATGAATCGGTCTCGGATCAGGCGTTCGGCCAGTTTCACGGGGGCGGAGGGGTATTCGCCGGTGGCGACCCGGCCGCAGACGTCCTCGAACTGGCGGTCGGAGAGGATCCCCGAGGATTGGAGGACCGGCAGGAGATCGGCCGGCGTTCGGCCGTCGGACCTCGGGATTTCGGGGCTCGCCATCGCCATACGCACTCCCCCGGCCTCGCCGTCCCGCCGCGTCGTCCCTACGGTCCTGCTCGGGTTCGGACGCATGATCGCACCTGATTAGGGTATCAAAAGTTCAGAGCGCCCTCAATCTTCGTTCGCCTGCCCGGGTTGCGACGCTTCGCCTCTGACGAAGCGTCGACGGAGGGCGTCCCACCCTGGACGCTCGTTCCCGCAGGGGCTACCATCGAGGCTCACCGCGCGCGTTCGCTGCTCGACGGCGCAACCTCTCCCGAGCCTAATCTAAGACGTTTCTGGGCAGACGTCCTGTCAAGACGGAAGGAATTTCGGTTATGTCGGCGCCGAGCGACCCCCAGCAGGCCTTGCGAGACTTCCCCCGGCGCCACGATTTCTTCATCGGGATCGACAGCGACGGCTGCGCGTTCGACACGATGGAGGTGAAGCATAAAGAGTGCTTCATCCCCAACATCATCGACGCTTACGACCTGGCGGCGATCTCCAAGTACGTCCGCGAGGCGGCCGAATTCGTCAACCTGTACTCGCACTGGCGGGGCATCAACCGCTTCCCGGCGCTCACCATGGCCTTCGACCTGGTGATGAACCGGCCCGAGGTCGTCGCCCGGCGGTTCAAGATGCCGGCGCTCGAAGGCGTCCGAGCCTGGATCCAGCGCGAGACGAAGCTCTCCAACCCCACCCTCAAAGCCGAGGTCGCCAAGACCAACGACGCCGACCTGACTCTGGCCCTGAAGTGGAGCGAGGCCGTCAACAAGACGGTCACCCAGATCGTCCACGACGTTCCGCCGTTCCCCTACGTCCGCGAGTCGCTGGAGTGCCTCCAGGACAAGGCCGACGTCATGGTCGTTTCCGCCACGCCGGGCGAGGCGCTCGAGCGTGAGTGGGAAGAGAACGGGATCAAGCCCTACGTCGGCCTGATCGCCGGCCAGGAGCTGGGGAGCAAGAAGGAACACCTGGCGCTGGCGGCCGTCGGCAAGTACGACTTGAACAAGATCCTGATGATCGGCGACGCCCCCGGCGACATGAAGGCCGCCTTCGATAACAACGTCCTCTTCTACCCGATCGATCCGGTTTACGAGGACCAGTCGTGGCAGCGGTTTTTCGAGGAAGCTCTCCCCAAGTTCCTCAACGGCGACTACGCCGGCGCTTACATGGACGCCCAGGTCGCCCGTTTCCAGACCCTCCTGCCGACCACGCCGCCGTGGAAGACGGTCTGAGTTCACTGCGGCGAGAGAGCGGCGACCGCTCGGATTGCGCCTGGCGAAGGAGGCCGCTTCTGGTGCAACCCGATCGGTCGGCGCTCTCGATCGCTTACCGAGGCCGAGGCGCGGCCTTCCGCAGGTCGTCGTAGCTCATGCCCGTGAAGAAGCTCTGAACCCAGGAACTCATGGCGCCGGGAGCGTTCGCGACGGCCGCCATGAATCCGCCCGGCGGATTGACCTCGTCGCGAAGTTGCAAGAGTTGGCGATAAAGGACGTTGAAGACCTCACGCTGGCGGGGAGTCGAGGCCACGCCGAAGCGAAGGTTGAACGCATTCATGAAGCTCAGCAGATCGCCGAGGGTGGCGTCCGGACGCTTGCCGACGCCGGACACGAAGGACTCGATATTGGGGGCCTTGAGCATCGCGATCAGGCCGTGTAGAGCTTTCAGGTAACGGTCCGCCTGTTTGAGTTCGATGCTGTTCGGGGGCAAGATCCCCAAAGCCGTGTCCTCGGTCTTGTAGAGGGCTTCCAGGAGTTCGCGAACGGTCGCGGGGTCCGGGGCGTCGTCCTTCTCGACCTGATCGAGGATTTTCTGATCGAGCGATCGGATGGCCTCGAAGTGGGCGGTGAATTCGGGCCTGAGCAAGGGAGCGGGCCGATCCCCCGTGGCGAGTTGATGGAGACCGACCGTGATCGCGGCGGCGTTGTAGCGGAACGGAATCTCGCGGATGACGTCGGCTCCGATCCTGACCTGCGCCGCGCGAAGCGCTTTGGCGTAGACCCTGGGGTCGTTGATCTCCTCGAGGGCGACGTTCAACGCGTCGCCTTGAGTGACGTCGCGCGGTTCGGGATTGTCCCGCAGCCGTTTGCGGATCTGATCAAGTTGCAGATTGGTGTTCTCGCGTCGTCGTTGCATTCGACGGAGATACGCCTGGTTCGCCTGCCTCTGCGATTCGTGGACGTATTCATTCCACCGTATGACCGTATCCGTGTTGATCGAATCCGCGATAGCGCTTTGCTTGTTGTAGAAGCCCGCCCCCTGGGCGAACGCCCCGAGACCTCTCGCTTGATCCCCCGCCGCAGTGGCGCCGCCCCAGCCTCCCCATCCCCAATTGCCGAACCCGCCGGGAAAACCCCACTGCGCCCGGGCCGAAACCCCTAGCATGGACCATAGGACGCAGCAAAGGCCGAACGTCAATCCAGGTCGCTTGAGCATGTCGTCTCCAGGCTTCACGGTTTAAATCGTGATCAAATGAATGATGCGTGAGTTCGGCGCGACGCCGGGCGTCGTGCGATTTGAAACGCTCCGCGGAACCCGAGCGAAACCTTGATCGCTTCCTCCAGCCGGGCGATCGAGTCACGCGAGCAGGCCTCCAGGGATTCTCCTCCATTCGTACGAAATCCCAAGAAGCATGTCCGGAAATGAATGAGAATCTCCCCGGGCCGGACGATTCGGCGTGATCGCCTTGCGAGATTCCTCGGCCTGATCGACGTCTTCGAGATTCAACATGCCAGACCTCGACGGCGCTTGCGAAAAGACGGGCCGTTTCGACTGGAGTTGCGAATGGCGGCGGTTTCTCAGGCGTCCCTGGACTTGACGGCGACCCGACTCGACAGGCTGGAGGCGGCGAATCGGGGGCTGAGGCGACGGGGCTCGGCGACGACGGCGGCGCTCGTGAGTCTGGCAGACGCGGCGTTCCTGGTCGGGGCCGCGCAAGACAACGACGGTGCCTTTCGCGAGGTCTCGGCCGAATCGATGACGATCCGGGATAAGGACGGCAAGCCGCGGATGCAGATCACCACGGGCGAGGTCGGCGTCGAGTCCCATAGCCTTCCGGACCCGAAGGGGACCGAGCGTATCCGGATCGCTCTCAAGGAAGTTTATGAGCAACCACCAGGAGGGCAACGTCCGCGTGGCGTCCGAGACGTCGAGCGACGGCCAGGGCTTTCTGCGGTTCCTCGACAAGGGAGGCGAGCGGCGAGTCACCGTCGGCACCTTCCCCGACGGCACCGCGGGACAGGTCGTCCGCGACAAGGACGGAAAGGTCTGGATCATCAACTCAACCAACGCCGATGGCTCCGTCGTCCTGGAAGCCGACAAGTAAATCAGGATCGGTTATTCGTCGTCCTCGAGCCCCAACGCGCGGAGCCTGGCCGCCAGACGATCCGCGCGTTGCCTTTCCGCTTCGGCACGCTCCTCGGCCGATTGTGCGCGGCGCGAGGCCTCCAGGGCGCGACGGGCCTCGTCGTTGGCGCGACGGGCTTCCTCGTCGGCGCGATGGGATTCCTCGTTGGCGCGGCGGGCCTCGGCGTCGGCGCGGTGGTGGAGTTCACGGTAGGTCTCGAAGACGCGGCCGTCGGGGCGGTGGATGACCAGGGCTTCTTTGCGGCGGGGGGCCTCGAAGGTCACGCCGAGGCGGGGGCTCCGCCAGCCGTCCATCCGGGGAATGGATTGCAGGCCGGCTTCGTTGCGGCGCCAGCCGAAGAGGTCGCCGGTCTTGGGCTTGTAGTAGTAATACTCCTCGACGCCATGCTCGTCGTAAAACTGAAGCTTGCGCTCCATCTGTTTTTTCGTGTTCTTCGGCGAGTGGATCTCGAAGACGACGTTCGGCGGGGAGCCTTCCCACCACTGCTTGTAGGAGTGCCGGTCGGCCTTGGGGCGGTTGAAGGCGACCATGACGTCCGGGGCCATGCACTGCTTCGGATCCCCCTCGACGGCGTACCAGAGCATGTCGCCGGCGATGAAAACGTTGGGGTCGTCTTCGAAGAGACTTTCGAGTCCTTCCTTGATCGTCACCATCCAGTTGAACTGCGTGGAATTGTCGGCCATCGGTTTGCCGTCGCTGTCAGGGTACCTCGGGTCGTAGGGATCGAGGAACGGCGGGTCCATCAGGACCAGCGGCGGCGTGGACTTGGCAATGCTCACGGCCGGGCCTCCGAGCGTCGCTTGGGTTCAGGCGTTCACTCAAGGGATAGCACAATTCAGACGGGGACGCCACGCGGATTCGGCGCGGTCGCCGCCGTTGCTGGGCCTTCCGCGCCCTTGCAATGCGCTGATCATGGCCGCAGCCCCCACGAATCGGGGCACCCGAGCGGTCGGTCGGCGTTGGCCGGGGCTAGACGACAGCCACCGAGAAGTCCCGCCGAAAGCGTCTGCTCCTGGTGAAAGCCGAGATAAAACCGATGTTTCGGGATACTTTGTTAAATGTTTCGAAGTGACGGCGATGAAGAGCCGTGATAATCTCCACGAAATTGTGGACGATCCGAACCCGCCCGTAGTTATCTCTTCAGGCTTGATAACGATGGGTGATCCGGGCATGAACAACAACTCGGCGACCGATTCGCGCCTTTTATGTCGGATCAAGGAGGGGGACGAGGGGGCCCTGGTTGAGCTTTTCGCCAGGCACCGGGACCGCCTCAAGAGGATGGTGCGCCTTCGGCTCGACCGGCGGCTTCAGGGACGCGTCGATCCGTCGGATGTGATCCAGGAGGCGCACCTGGAAGTGCTCCGGCGCGCCGGGGAATACGTTCGCGACCCCGCGATGCCCGCGTTCCTCTGGCTCCGCTTCCTCACGGGCGAGAGGCTTCTGCACGTCCACCGCCGGCATCTTGGGACCCAGATGCGGGACGTCGGGCAGGAGGTGTCGCTTCATCGAGGACCTATCCCGCAGGCCACCTCGGTGTCGCTGGCGGCGTTACTCCTCGGGAAGCTGACCTCCCCCACGCAGGCCGCTCAGCGAGCCGAGATGCAACTCCGTCTGCAAGCCATTCTCAATGAGATGGACCCGATCGATCGCGAGGTCTTGACGCTCCGTCACTTCGAGGAACTCAGCAACTCCGAGACGGCGCGGGTTCTCGGTCTGGAGAAGACCGCGGCGAGCAACCGCTACATTCGAGCTTTGAAACGTCTCAGGGACGTCATGGCCACCATGCCAGGGTTTTTCGAGCCCTGAACCGAACGACGGATCGAAACGGAAACCTACTTCGTGGAGCGTCCCGCTTCCCCCTTTTTCAGGACCAGGTCATGTCCACGGGCGATTCCTCGCGAGATCGCGATCCGCTCGACCGCATGGCGGAGGAATTCGTCGCGCGGCACCGACGGGGCGAGCGGCCGGCGCTGACGGAGTACGTCGACCGTCATCCCGACCTGGCCGAGCAGATCCGCGACCTGTTCCCGGCGCTCGTCATGATGGAGCAGCTCAAGCCGGGACACCTTGATTCGACGGGAGGATTCGGGGAGGGAGGCAGCGCCCAGGACTCCCCCAAGCTCGATCGGCTGGGCGAGTTCCGCATCCTGGGCGAGGTCGGCCGGGGCGGCATGGGGGTGGTCTATGAGGCGATCCAGGAGTCGCTCGGCCGCTACGTCGCGCTCAAGGTGCTCCCCATGCACGTGCGAATCGACGAGGTCCAGATGGAGCGATTCCAGCTCGAGGCGCGGTCGGCGGCCCGGCTGCACCACACCCATATCGTTCCGGTCTACGGCATCGGCCAGTGCGACGGCGTCCACTACTACGCCATGCAATTCATCCACGGCTGCGGCCTGGACGCGGTGATCAACGATCTCCGGCGGCTCCTCCCCGCCGCTCCCGCGGCCAAGCCGGTTTCGGCCGACGCCCCGACCGTCGGCGACACGGACCGGTCTCGCGCCGCGGCTCGATCGCTCCTGACGGGCCGGAACGTGGATGGGGACGTCTCGGCGGACTTTCGCGTCGATGCGGCCCGCGACGGCCGATCGACCTCGACGAGAGGAAAGGACGGCTCGGCCCTCTCAGGCCAGACCGAGCCGGGCTACCACCGCCGGGTGGCGCGGATCGGAATGCAGGTGGCCGAGGCGCTGGCGCACGCCCACGGGCAAGGGATCTTGCACCGCGACATCAAGCCGTCGAACCTCCTGCTCGACGCCGAGGGGGAGATTTGGGTGACCGACTTCGGACTGGCCAAGGTCGAGGGGAGCGACGGCCTGACTCGCACCGGCGATATCGTGGGGACGCTCCGGTACATGGCCCCCGAGCGGTTCGAGGGTTGGTCCGACCCGCGGAGCGACGTCTACGGCCTGGGGATGACGCTCTACGAACTCCTGACCCTCCGCCCCGCGCACCAGGCGGCGACTCGCGCCCGGCTGATCGAGAAGGTGTTGCACGAACCCGCGCCTCCCCCGCGGAAAGCCGATCCGACCATCCCGCGCGACCTGGAGACGATCGTCCTGAAGGCGATTGCCAAGGAACCCGCCGAGCGGTATCCGACGGCCCAGTCGCTCGCCGACGACCTGGAGAACTTTCTGATCGGCAAGCCGATCCAGGCGCGGCGGGTGGGGAGTCTGGAACGGGTCTGGCGGTGGTGCAAGCGGAACCCGGCGGCGGCGGGGATGATCGGCGTCAGCGGGATCGCCCTGCTGACCCTCGTCGGCCTTGGGGTCGCCCTCGCCTACCAATCGCGGCTTCAGGCCGCCTACGCCGCGAAGGACGAGGCTTTCGCCCGGGAGCGAACCTTCCTCTATGAAAACCGCGTACTCTTCGCCGACCGCGAGCTGAACGACAATACTCCCCACCGCGCCGAACAGATGCTCGACGAGTGCCCCCCCGAACGACGGGACTGGGAATGGAACTATCTCAAACGGCAGTGCCATGCCGAACTCATGATCATCCAGGCGCATCAAACCCGGATTGAGGCGCTCGCGATCAGTCCGGATGGGCGTTGGATCGCCAGCGGGGCGAATCCGGACAAAAGACTTCGAGTCTGGAACGCAGAGACGGGTCGCGAGCATTGGACGCTCCCCGCACACCTTCACGACATCTTTTCCGTGGCTTTCAGTCCAGATAGTTCACGGATCGCCTCGACGGGCGGAAAGCTGACTCTGATCGATCGCGTGCAGGTTCACGAAGTCGCGACGGGGCGAAACGTCCTGAGTATTCCTCTGGAGACGGGAGGCGCGTCATCGGTTGCGTTCAGCCCGGACGGCCTAAGGATCGCCGTGGCCAGCGGCGCCATCAGTCAGCCGCGGTGGGTCAAAATATGCGACGCTCAGAAGGGAGACGTGCTCCTCTCGATTTCGACGGGATCCCAGGGAGTGATGTCTCCCTGCTTCAGCCCTGATGGGACCAGCCTCGCGGCGGTCGTCGGGTCGATTGATGAATCGTCCGCCAGTTGGCCGAACAACGAAGCGCGTATCTGGGACTCGAAGACCGGCGAATTGAGATTCGCTATTCGTGGGCATACGAAACCGTTGATGATTGTGAAGTTCAGCCCCGATGGTCGGCTGATCGCGACCGCGGGGTACGACTCGACAGTGCGGATCCACGATGCGTCCGACGGCCGCGAGCGGCTCGTGTTCCGCGGCCATCGGGGCTGCGTGAACGTGGTGGCGTTCAGCCCCGAAAGCGGACGGATCGCCTCGACCAGCGACGACGGCTCCGCCAAGGTCTGGAATCCCGCGACGGGCGACGAGGAGATCACCCTGCGCGGCCATCGAGGGGGGTTCTTCGGAGTCGTGTTTAGTCCGGACGGGCGCCGACTCTTCACGTCCGGTTACGACGGAACGGTCCGAGTCTGGGATGCGACGCGAAGCCCCGAGGCGCGAACCATCTCCGCATCGCGGGATATTGTGGCCAGCCTGGCCTTCAGTCCTGATGGTCGCCGGCTGGTCACCGCGGGAGGAGACCGGACCTTGCGGCACTGGGATGTGCCGTCCGGCCGTCTCCTCGCCGTCTGGGAAGGCCATCGAGAACCGGTTAACGCCGTGGCCTTCAGCCCGGACGGAACGCGGGTCGCCTCGGCGGCGGGCGACTGGCAGAAGACGAACCAACTCGGAGAGTTGAACATCTGGGACGCCGCGACGGGGGAAATCGTCCACTCGCTCCGAGCGCATCAGGCGCTCGTCTGGAGCGTCGCGTTCAGCCCCGATGGACGGCGGCTTGTCTCCGGCGGCGGCGAGAAGTTCACCCCCGGCCAGGAGGTTATCGTTTGGGATGTGGCCTCGGGAGAGCGCGTTCGTTCGTTCTCCGATCTTCCCAACGGAGTTCTTTCCGCCGTGTACAGCCCCGACGGCCGGAAGATCGCGGCCTGCACGGGGCCTATGGTCAAGATCTGGGACGCCGGAACGGGAGGGAATCCCGTCACGTTCGAGGGGCACGCCGACGATGCGCTCGCCGTGGCCTTCAGTCCCGACGGCCGAAGATTGTTCGAGCTGTCGGACTCGCCGATCGTGCGGATCTGGGACCTCTCCACCGGGCGGCAGTTGGAACCTCTGGTGTCGGATAAATTCATGACTCGAGCGCTGGTCTTCAGCCCGGACGGCCGGCGCTTCGCCTCGGGAGGAACCGAACAGGCGGTCAAGGTCTGGGACGCCTCTACGGGTCAACAGCTCATCGCTCTCCGGGGGCATCGTGACGAGATCCGGGCCGTGGCCTTCAGTCCCGACGGCCGATTGATCGCATCCGGGGACAACAACGGGATCGTCAAGATCTGGGACGGATCGTCCTGGGACGAATCGTCGATGGAACGAGCCGGCCGATGATCGGCCTACCGCGTGGGCTTTCGATCGGATCAGCGTCGCTGACATCGGAGAGGAAAGGGGGAAGTGATGACACTGACGGGCTCGCAAAAACTGGCCTGCGGTCTGTTCCTCTTTTCGGCCGCAGCGCTGATCACGTCGGCCCGCGTCTCCTGTTCCCCGGGCAACCTCGGCTCGATCTCGGTCAAGGGTTCCAACTCATTCCGAGACAAGTCGAAGATTGCGAACCCGAGTCGACCGGTCAAGCCGCCGGCCGTCCCCGCCAAATCGTCGAAGTTCGCCCGAAGGGCTCGCTGAGTGGGAATGAACGTGACTCGTCGAAACCGATGATTCTGGAGGGCCGTGTCATGTCGAAGCCGTCGCAACGCGGGTCGATCGGTCGCGGTTTCACACTGATCGAGCTGCTGGTGGTCATCTCGATCATCGCGCTCTTGATCGCGCTTTTGCTCCCAGCCGTCCACGCCGCGCGCGAGGCGGCGCGTCGAATTCAGTGCGCGAACAACCTCAAGCAGATCGCCCTGGCGGCGCAGAATTACATCGACGCCAACAGGGCCCTGCCGATGGGGATGACGTTCCAGGTGAACGCCCACAACCCTTCAGGCACGGCGTTCGGCGTGATCCTGAGCTCCCATAGTGTTTTCAATTCCATGTTGCCGTTCATGGAACAACAACCCTTGTTCAACATGATCAACTTCAGTGTGAACATCGGGAACGCTCACAACTTCACCGTCGGCGGCGTCGGGGTCGGCACGCTCTGGTGCCCCAGCGATCCCCAGGTCGGCGAGCCCCGAACACTCCCCGACGGCTGGTTGTTGGATCCCGGCGCGACGACGATGAGGTACACCAGCTACGCGGGCAACACCGGGACCTGGATGTACTGGTACCAGCAGCAAATGCCCCCGCAAGACGGGGTGATGAACGGGTTGTTTCATATCCGCAGCGCTGTGACGCTGGCCGCGATCACGGACGGAACGAGCAACACCTTCGCCTTCAGCGAGCGAGCCCATTCCATGCTCGACGACGACTCGGCGCTAGGCTGGCACTGGTGGACCTCGGGCAACTATGGAGACACGCTGTTCTGCACTCTCTATCCGCTGAACCCGTTCCGCAAGCTGGACGGCCTGGCCGCCGACCAGAACGCCAACAACACGGGCGACGATCGGCAGGCGCCCTACATCATCAGCGCTTCAAGCCTGCACCCCGGCGGCGCGAACTTCGCCTTCATGGACGGCTCGGTACGCTTCATCAAGGATTCCATCAACTCCTGGCCACAGAAC
This sequence comes from Paludisphaera rhizosphaerae, assembly GCF_011065895.1. Classification (NCBI taxonomy): domain Bacteria; kingdom Pseudomonadati; phylum Planctomycetota; class Planctomycetia; order Isosphaerales; family Isosphaeraceae; genus Paludisphaera; species Paludisphaera rhizosphaerae. The sequence goes on from NZ_JAALCR010000023.1 coordinate 25,627, forward strand.
TCAGCGACTGGTCTACCCCAAGGTTTGACCTTCGACCCGGCTGGTCCGTACAAGGAAACGGGCGTGGTTCGCAGGGGCATCTATCAGGCCCTCTCGACCCGAAACGGCGGCGAGGTGATCGACGCATCCAGTTATTGAGCGGTGTGATTCCCCTGTGAAGTGGCGGCGATCGGGACGCCATCGGCTCGACAGGATTGCGCCTGCTCGATCGCCGGGTTCATCAGGTTCACCATGATGAATGTGGCCAGTAGAACGGCCGAGCCGGACTTCAACTTGGTGAGGAGCATCGACTTGAGACCTCCTGCCGTATGACCTGCGAGGGTCGCCTGGGCGCAGGTTTTCATTAAAGGGGTGTCAGAATTCGGGCGGCGAAGCCATGAGGCTCCGCGGGGGCTCGGCCGCGGCGGGGCCTTGTCGGCGGGGCGTCGTCGTGTTGCAATCGGGGGGAGCGCTTGTCGACGGTCGGGGTTGGGATCTCCGAGGGTCGTCGGCGCTGGAAGAGGATCGAACGCGCCATGCCTCCCCGCAACGTCGTCGTGGCCCAGTCCGGCGGGCCGACCTGCGTCATCAACAACTCGCTCCGGGGCATCGTCGAGACCTGCCGTCGGCATCCCGAGGCGTTCAACAAGGTCTACGGCGGCCGGTTCGGCATCGAGGGGGTGCTCAAGGAGGAGTTGCTCGACCTCTCCGCCAGCCCGGCGGAAGAGATCTCGCTGCTGCGGACGTCGCCGGCCGCGGGGAGCATCGGCACCTGCCGGTACAAGCTGAAGAAGGGGCAAGACGAGGACTTCGCCCGCGTCGTCGAGGTGCTCAAGGCCCACGACGTCGGCACCTTCTTCTACATCGGCGGCAACGACTCGCAGGACACGGCGCACAAGATCAGTGTTTTGGCCAACGACGCCGGCCTGGACCTCGTCGCCGTGGGAGTTCCCAAGACGATCGACAACGATCTCGGCGACGCCGGGTTCACGCTGCTGGACCACTCGCCGGGCTACGGCTCGATTGCCCGTTACTACGCCCATTACGTCAGCCAGGCCAACGAGGAGAACGCCGGCTCCTGCCCGGCCGACCCCGTGCTGGTCATCCAGGCGATGGGCCGGAAGATCGGCTACATCCCGGCCGCGGCGCGGCTCGCCGACCCTGAGCGCAAGCTGCCGATCCAGATCTACCTGACCGAGTCCGGCCTGACTCTGGAACAGCTCGGCGAGAACGTGATCCGTCAGCTTGAATCGGACGGGCGCTGCATCGTCGTGGTGAGCGAGGGCTTCGACGTCGGCGAGGTGGGCTCGGTCCGGGACAATTTCGGCCACGTCCAGTTCAGCTCCAGCCAGACGACGGTGGCGCAGGTTGTGGTCAACTACCTGAACACCCTGAAGTTCCCCGTGCCGGGCAAGGCGCGCGGCCAGGTGCCGGGGACCGACCAGCGGAACTCGATCGCCTACGCCAGCTCGGTCGACCTCGACGAGGCGTACGGGGTCGGCTGCCACGCCGTCGAGATCGCCATCAAGGAGGGGAACGGCTGGATGGCCACCATCCTCCGCGACCGCTCCGGCAAGGCCTACAACGTCCACTTCGACAAGGCGCCGCTGGAGAAGGTCGCCAACTCCGAGCGGTTCTTCCCCAAAGAGTGGATCGCCCCCAACCGGATCGACGTGACGGACGAATTCCTCGACTACGCCCGTCCCCTGATCGGCGAGGACTGGGTGAGCGTGCCGACCGTCGGCGGTCTGCCGCGGTTCGCCCGGCTCGCTCAGGTCTACGCCCCCAAGAAGCTCGCCGAATACGTGCCGCAGACTTACCGCAACAAGAAGTGACCCCGGGGCGTCCGGGGCCGAGCGAGCCGCATCCGCTCGCGCATCGAACCTGATCCGACCTGACCGCCTAGCACACTGGGAAACGTAAGCACATGGCCGCCATTCAACCGACCGCCGACATCGGGCTCGTGGGCCTCGCCGTGATGGGCGAGAACCTGGTGCTGAACATGGCCAACCACGGGTACACGGTGGCCGTCTTCAATCGGACGACCTCCAAGGTCGACGATTTCATGGCCGACCGGGCCAAGGGCAAGACGATCATCGGCACGCACTCGGTCGAGGAACTCGTCGCCAACCTCAAGCGGCCGCGCAAGATCATGATCATGGTCAAGGCCGGCAACCCGGTCGACCAGGTCATCGACGAACTCGTCCCGCTGCTCGAGAAGGGCGACGTCCTGATCGACGGCGGCAACTCCCACTACCCGGACTCGACCCGGCGCACCCGGGCCCTGAAGGAGAAGGGGATCCTGTTCGTCGGCACCGGCGTTTCCGGCGGCGAGGAAGGCGCGCTCAAGGGCCCGTCCATCATGCCGGGCGGCAACCCGGACGCCTGGCCTTTGGTGAAGCCCATCTTCCAGGCGATCGCCGCCAAGGCCCCGGACGGCACGCCTTGCTGCGACTGGGTCGGCCCCGAGGGCGCTGGGCACTACGTCAAGATGGTGCACAACGGCATCGAGTACGGCGACATGCAGCTCATCTGCGAAGCCTACTTCACGATGCGCAAGCTCCTGGGGATGGAGCCCGCCGCCCTGCACGACGTGTTCGACCGCTGGAACAAGGGGCCGCTCGACAGCTACCTGATCGAGATCACCCGCGACATCCTCGCCCACAAGGACGCCGAGACCGGCAAGCCGATGGTCGACATGATCCTCGACACGGCCGGCCAGAAGGGGACCGGCAAGTGGACGGTGATCAACGCTTGCGACACTGGCGTGCCGCTGACGCTCATCGCCGAGGCCGTCTTCGCCCGAGCCCTCTCCGCTCAGAAGGATGAGAGGGTCGCGGCGTCGAAGATCCTGAAGGTCCACCCGACGTCGTTCAACGGCAACCGCCAGACGATGGTCGACGACATCGAGCAGGCCCTCTACGCCAGCAAGATCATCTCGTACGCCCAGGGTTTCGCCCTGATGCGAGCGATGGCCAAGGAATCGGGCTGGGAGATCAACAACGGGGCCGTCGCCATGATGTGGCGGGGCGGCTGCATCATCCGGAGCGCCTTCCTCGGCCGAATCAAGGAAGCCTTCGACCGCGACCCGAACCTGTCGAACCTCTTGATCGACCCGTTCTTCACCCAGGAGGTGAGCCGGGCCGAGGAAGGCTGGCGGCGGGTCTGCGCCTCGGCGATCATGCACGGCGTGCCGGCGCCCGCGATGACCTCGGCCCTGTCGTACTTCGACGGCTACCGCTCCGCCGACCTCCCCGCCAACCTGCTCCAGGCCCAGCGCGACTTCTTCGGCGCCCACACCTACGAGCGGACCGACAAGCCCCGCGGCCAGTTCTTCCACACCAACTGGACGGGTCACGGCGGCACGACCGCCTCGACGACGTACAACGCCTGATCTTGATGTCGTAACTCCCCGCCGACTCTACCCGGGGGCTGCGCCGAGTCGGGCGTCATGGCCACGCGAGCGTGACCATGAGTTCAATGACGATCTGGCAACGATCCCAAGCCGGTCCAAGGCCACATAAGAGTGGCCTTGGACCGGCTTGGTTTGAGGCGTTCTCGACTCACGATTCCGGCGCGAGGACCGCGCGGATCATCCAGTTCCCTTTCTCGAAGGGCTCGGGCTTCTCGCCCGGAAGGCCGACGACGGATCGGTCCGACTTCTTGTCGTCGTGGCTGACGTAGACTCCCTTCGTCGGTCCTGGGTCGAAGTCGACGCCGAGGTAGAAGGTCTTCGGCAGCTTCGTGGGTGAGACGTCGAGCGTGACCCACTTGGCGTCGCCGCGTTCGAACTTCTCGTAGCGGAAGGGGAACTCGGCGAGCTTCTGAAACTTGTCGTCGCAGAGGAAGACGATGAAGTCCTCGCGCGGAGGGCGGGGCGTCCCGTAGCGCGCGCCGTGGACCTTAACCTTGACGAGGGTGGAGGCGTCGTTGGGCGCCTCGAATCGGACGGCGTGGCCCGAGCCGCCGATGCTCCGACGGCCCGCGTCCTTGCCGTCGTCCAGGGCGAGTTCCTTCGTCTCTGCCTTCTTCGGGGGTTGCGGGGCCGTCGTTCGCGGCGGCTTCGGCGCGTCCTGGGCCACGCCGTGGGCCCAGAGGCCGCCGGCGGCGAGGATGCCGAAGGCCAGGGAAGCGGCGACGGTCGTCGCGGCCTGTCGGATGGACATCATTTTGAGGACTCCTAACGCAAGGGGGCCGGCCGCCGTCGCCTGGGCGATCGCGACGGACCGAGGGCTTTGAGCGAACGCGAGCGAAGCCCGGATCGTCCCCTGGACCCATGAGGAAGGCGGTGCGGCCGAAGCCTCACGGGCGAGGGCCGCCAGCACGAGCGACGGGGCCAGGCCGCGGCGGAGCAACCGCTCGCGAAGGCGGGCCCGGCCGCGGTGCAGCCGGGTCTCCACCGTCCTCGCGGCGCATCGCAATCGCCGAGACGCCTGCTCGCAGGTCAGCCCTTCGAGGTGGCAGAGGATCAGCGCGGAGCGGTAACGCTCAGGGAGTCGATCCAGCTCCTGATGGATGCCGTCGCGAGCCTCCGTGCGTTCGGCGTGGGATGCAGCGTCGGGCGACGAAGCGTCCGCGCCATCGTTCCAGGCGACCTCGCGGCGCCGCGCCGTCTCCCTGCGCAACCTCAAAGCCGTGCGACGGGCCACGCGATAGAGCCAACCGGCCGCCGACTCGCGACTCCGGATCGCCCCGGCGCGACGAGCCAGGATCAGGAAGACCGCCTGGGCGGCGTCCTGTGCGTCGTGTTCGTCGCCGAGGATGCGGCGGCAGACGCCCAGGACCATCGGCCCGTGGCGGGCGACCAGGACGCGGAACGCGGCCTCGGCCTCCTCATCGCGAGCCGTCGCGAATCGATCGAGCAGTCGGCCGTCGCCGTCGTCGCCGAGCGACCCCCTCTCGAAGAGGACCTCCAGCGCCGCACCTGTCGAATCCATCGTTCGCGTCATCCGTTACACCCTCTCCAGGACGATCCGAGCTTCACCTCTGCCAGTGCGGTCTGGTCCGTGCACTCACGTCAGGAAAGTCCGTGATTCCACGCGAATTCCGAAGATTCCTCGAGCGAACTGGAAAAAAGGTCGATCTGCGGATAGAATCTAGAAGTGCGCTTGAATCACACCCCCATGCTGCAAGTCGTTGTTCCCGAAGTAGATACCGTCGACGCCCAGGGCTCGGCGGGGATTCCTGCGATGCCGACTGATAACGACCGTCGGACGTTCGTCGAAGAAAACGACTAGGTGGAACCCCGGGTCTCCGGCGCGTGTCTACGCGTAGCGAGAACCCACTGGATTGAACCATAGGTTGTTGGATTTATGAAATTAGGTCCCTCCGCGGTGACCTCTGCGCCGGTCATGGACGACCGCATCCGAGCCGCTGCGGCCGTCGCTGACGTCGCCGTCGGGGCAGTCGCGCCTTCGCCCTCGAACGCTTCTGGAGTCGATCTGGAAGCCACCCGCCTCCACGTTCCTCGGGACGGCGTCCGTCCCCGTCCCCGGCCGAAGACGGTCCCGGAGCCGGCCGCGGGGCCGGAATGGACAGAGAGCCTGATCGGTCGCAAGATCGCCCAGTATCGCATCATCGAGGACCTTGGACGGGGCTCGATGGCCCGCGTGTTCAAGGCCTGGCACCTGGGCCTGGAACGCACCTGCGCCCTCAAGATCATCGACCCGCATCTGGTCGCCCGTCGGCCGATGCTTCGCGACCAGTTCTGGACCGAGGCCCGGTCGGCGGCCAATCTCGTTCACCCTCAGGTCGTCACGATCCATAACCTCGGCTCGGACGCCGGCCTCCACTTCATCGAGATGGAGTACGTGCCGGGGAGCGTCAGCCTTCGCGACTCGCTCGTGAAGGAGGGCCCGTTCGAGGCCCAGCGGGCGGCAAGGCTCGTCTGGCAGGTGGTCTCGGCGCTCGGCGCGGCCCACCAGGCGGGGATGGTCCATCGCGACGTCAAGCCGGCCAACGTCCTGCTGACGGCCGACGGCCAGGCCAAGCTGGCCGACTTCGGGTTGGCCCAGACCCGGGCGAAGCTCTCCGGAGCCAATCAGCCGCTCGCGGGGACGCCGACCTTCATGGCGCCGGAGCTTTTCGGCGGCACCCCGGCGAGCCCCCAGTCGGACATCTACGCCGTCGGCGTGATGTTCTACTACCTGCTGACCGGCCGCCTGCCGTTCACCTCCGACCGGATCGCGAATCTGATCAACCTGCATCAGAGCGAGCCCGTGCCGGATATGAAGGCGATCCTGCCGGGCGTCCATCCGGGGCTGGTCGAACTCGTTGAACGCTGCCTGTCCAAGGCGCCGGCCGACCGGTTCGCCACGGCCGAACAACTCGGCGACGCGATTCAGGTCCTGATCCACCAGCTTCGCGACACCGAGGGGATCGTCCGCGAGAGCCTGCAGGGCGTGGACGCCTTCATCCAGGGGACGCGCGACACCTTCCGGATCGTGCTCCCACAGCCCGGCGACCGCCTCCAGGAGGTCATGGTCGAGGTGAACGAGGGCGAAGAGGGGAAGGACGAGCGTTACCTCTCCGTCTTCTCCGTCTGCGGCCCGGCCGACCCGAACTACTACGGCTACGCCCTGGCCCTCAACAGCAGCCTGACCTACGGCAGCCTCTCGATCCGCTACGTGCTGGGCTCGCCGATGCTCGTCATGTCGCGGACCTTCGTCCGGGACCGGATGCGGGTGAGCGAGCTTCGCGACGCGATCCTGGAGATCGCCCACAACTCCGACAAGATCGAGGCCAAGATGACGCGGCTGGACCTCTACTGAGGTCCACTCGCGACGGGATGGGCCGAGCCGATCGCACCAGGGAGCCTGCATCTTCATGGGAGCCGCGACCCAGCTTCAATCCGCCTGCCAGGGGTTGGCCGTCGGGGTCTCCCTGATCTCGCTCTTCCTGGGGCTACGGCAGTGGTACGAGTATCGGGCGCGGGGCGACCTCTCGGGAACCGATGAGGCGTTCTACAACCGCCAGAACGTGCGACGCTGGCTGGGCGTTACCGGTCTGGCGATCATCGCGCTGGTGATGTTCGCCGGATCGTGGGTGCATCCGAGGGTCGCCGGCAAGGGGAACGTCGCCTTCGTCGTCGTCTGGCTCGCCGTCCTGAGCCTGATCGTCCTGACCCTGCTCGTGGCCCTCTGGGATTGGGTCGCCACCTGGCAATACGCCCGAGCCCAGCGCCGGGCGATGCTCCGCGACCACGTCGACGAGCTGCGAGGCCACCTGCGAACCGTCGCCGAGGCTGCTCGCCGCGAGCGGGAGGCGTCCTCCGATAAATCCCCGCCGGCCGACGGCTGACGCGGTTCATCTCCTGGTCCCCGCCAGAGGGGTAGGGGCCGCAGTGCGGACCCATCTAGAAGGCCAGGTCTCGCGATGCCGAACTGTGGCCGGGAATACGTGCCGTGTGGAGTAACCAGGTCCGCACAGGGGACCCTACCCGGCTAGGAGCATCCAATTACTGGGGAGCTCGCGGTGCCTCTTGCACGTAGCTCGCATCGCGTCGGAATAAGGCACTGCCGTCATTTTCATTCAATTCAAGTACGAAGTTTTTGTGCCGGATAAAGAAGCCCGGGAAGTTCACCGCCTCGAACGAAACGCCCGCTCCATCCAGGCCGAGCGATTTCACGAAGGTGGCATCCTGGGCGAATTGGGCAGTGTTGTCTCCTCGTTCCAAAACTATCTTGGAGTTCTTGTGGCGGAGGAAAAAGCCTGGAAAGTTTACTGATTCAAACGAAACGGAGTCGCCTCCGCGATTGGCGAGCCCTCCTTGAACGATCCTGAACGTCGCATCCTTGGCATCAAGTGGCGAATTGATTTGCGAGATCCGGCCCACGGCGTTTTGATGACGGATGAAGAAGCCAGATTCGTTTCTTGCCTCGAAGGATACGGTTTGGGCATGGCAGGTCATGCCGGAGAAGCCGATGATTGCCAAGGTGAAGGCAGAAAGTGACATGATCCGCATCGCAAGTCTCTCCATAACGGCTTTGTCAGATGCCGCGCCTCTCCGGGGGAACTGAGACCACGCTGTGAGAGCCAAGTTATTCACGGCCAGAGGCTAAGTCAATTAAAAAGTTGAAAAAATAGGTTTCAGATCTGTTTTATTGCGTAAAATCGGTGTTAATCCTGTTTATTTGAGGGGCCAAAGGGGTCTGAGGGGCCAAAGGGGTCACTCTTAATCTCACCGGCGAGATGGAGGGGCCAAAGGGAGGGCCCAAAGGGGTCACTCTTAATCTCACCGGCGAGATGGGTAAGTTCGGGTGTTTTCGTCCCGTCTGATTTCTCGAAATCGCTTCGCCATCTTCCCCAGCAAGGCCCGTGGAAGGTCGTGACGCCGATACGACACGATAAGACCGACGTTGGACGCCTATCGTCCAAACACGTCGAAGTGCGTCCCGGTGCGGTGGAAGATCGCTTCCGAGTTGATGATTTCGTAGATGAGAACCCAATCGCCTTCGACGTGGCAATCGCGGCATCCTTTCCACTCGCCGCGCAACGGGTGATCCACGCGGGAACGTTCGAGGGGCTGGCACCCGACGATCGTCCTCATGACGGCTTGAAGTTTGGCGACGTCCCACCCTCGGTTCGCCAACACCTTCATGTCGCGCTTGAACTGACTGGTGAAGACCGGCGTTAAAGGCGGGGGCGGTTCGGGAGGGGTCGAGGATGTTGGTTCGGGGCCGCGTCGCTCGCCCTTTCGCTTCCTGGACACGATTCAGATCCCCAGGTCGGCGAACGCTTCGTCGAGGTCGGCATAGCGTGTGAGGTTCTTGCCGGCCCTCGCATCCCGGATGGTCTGTTTGGTCAGGTCATTGAATTCGGGTTCGTCGGGGAGCGGTTTGGCTTCCCCTTCGGGGACGCGAGCCCTGGCCTTGATCTGAACCATCCTCACCAGTTGGTCGGCGAACGTCTCGCGCTTGCGGATGGCCCTGGGACGCATCGCGGCGATCGACGCCACCGCCTCGGCGGGAAGCTGGTCGAGGATCGAATCCAGCAGGACGTCCAGGGATGGAATGTCGGATGCGGTCGCCATGCCGGAATCATATCCCCTCGAACCCACCGCGTCACGCGGCATCTTGACCCAAGACGCTTGACGTCGTCCTCGGGGAGCCTTCCCCTTCTGGACTCACGCAGATCATGGGTGCCTTCGGAACAGTTTCCGGCCCTCCGGGGAGCGACTCTCAGACCAGTCCGCCGGCCAGTTCCGGGATCACCAGGCCGGTCGAGCCGATGGCGATCGGCCGTCCTGTGCGGTCCTGGAACGAGGTTTCCGGATCGATGCCGAGGCGGTCGTATAGAGTCGCGATGATGTCCTGTGGCCGGACCGGGCGATCGGCCGGGGCCCCTCCGCGGGGGTCGGACGAGCCGATGGTCCGGCCCGCCGCGAGGCCGCCGCCGGCGACCAGCACGCTCATGCAGCGGCCGTTGTGGTCGCGGCCCGGGATCGGGTCCTGCGGCAGGCCGGTGTTGAGCCGAGGGGAGCGGCCGAACTCGCCCATGACGAGGACGATCGTCGACTCCAGCAACCCCCGCTGGCTGAGGTCCTCGATGAGTGTGGCGACGGCGGCGTCGAGCACCGGCAAGACGTTGTGCATCCCCTTCTCAATGCTGGAGTGCCAGTCCCAGCCGCCGAACGTGAGCGTCACGAAACGCACGCCGGCCTCCACCAGCCTCCGCGCCAGTAGCGCACTCTGGCCCCAGGTGTGGCGGCCGTAACGCGCCCGCAGGACTTCGGGCTCCTGGCCCAGGTCGAAGGCGGCGCGGGCCTCGGGACCGCTGAGCATCCCCAGCGCGGCTTCCTGGAAGCGATCGAGGTCGCCGGACGCCGCCGCCTTGTCGATCCTGGCGCGGGCGGCGTCGAACCGCGAGAGCAACTGGTGTCGGCAGTCGAGCCGGCTGACGTCCACGCCCGCGGGAAGGTCCAGGCTGGTCGCGTGATAGGCCGGGTTGTTGGGGTCGCCATCGGCGTTGAACGGGTCGAAGGTACGCCCAAGGTATGCCGCGCCGTGGTAGCCGATCGGCAACCCCACGGTGTGGGTGTTCGGCAGGCCGACGTAGGGAGGAATCCCCGGCCGCTTGACCCCCTTCAACCGCGTCAGGATCGACGCGAACGACGGGTTCACCGGCGTCTGATTCACTCCGTTGGGACCGGAGTAGCCGGTCAACATCCAGTGAGCGGCCGTGAAGTGGTCGTCGTTGTCGTGGTGGACCGAGCGGAGCAGGGCGACCTTGTCCAGGATCGCCGCGTGGCGGGGGAGCAGCTCCGAGACTCGCACGCCCGGAACAGCCGAGGCGATCGAGCCGATCGGACCGCGCACCTCGGCGGTGGCGTCGGGCTTGGGGTCGTACGTCTCATGTTGTGGAGGACCGCCGTCGAGCCAGACGAGGATGACCGAAGGGTCGTCGGCCCCCCGTTTCGCGACGGCCCCAGCCGCCTGGGCTCGCAGGAGGTCGGCCAGGCAAAGGCCGGACGCCCCCAGAACCCCCGCCCGCAGGACCGATCGCCGCGTCACGCCGCTCGCCATCGAGTTGCTCAACATGGGTGGTGCCTCCGCCAGGAGTTTAACAATACTCCAACACGATGCAATGCTCCACCTTGACGAGACTGCGGATCGCGACGATCTTGCGGGGTGAGCGTCGCCTGGGGGCAACAAAGGACGGTGAAGGCGACAATCGGGAAAACCGATGAAAGGGGATGCGGAGTATTCGTTGACGCGATGATGAAGAACTCGTACAGTTCATATGACTGAATCCAGGATGGAGCAATCGCCCGGCTGGCGAGGTGTCGACGGCTGCTGAAACGTCGCGACGCGGTCTTCGGGTCCACTCTTCTTGCTCGATCCCGTCTGCCTGAGATCCTTCGACCGACCCTGTCCCGGGGAGAACCCGCGCCATGCGTTCGATGACGGTCCGGCGAGTCGGAGTGCTGCTGTTGGGGATTGTTTGGCTGACGGCGTCGTTCGCGACGTCCCGAGCCGACGAGCCCGACGCGCGCATGTACTGGGACGTGAAGGACCTCAAACCCGGGATGAAGGGTATAGGTCGGACCGTGATGGTCGGCACGAAGCTGGAGGAGTTCGGCGCTGAGGTTCTGGGCGTGATGCGCGACGTCAGCCCGGGCCGCGACATGATCCTCTGCCGCCTGACCGGCTGCAACCTGGAGCATGCCGGGATCATCCAGGGGATGAGCGGCAGCCCGATCTACATCGACGGCAAGCTCGTCGGCGCGGTGGCCTTCGCCTGGGAGTTCGCCAAGGACCCCATCGCCGGCGTGACCCCCTTCCAGCAGATGGTGCAGTACGTCCGCGCCAGCGATCGCCGGATGGCGGCGGAGGCCCTCGACAAGGCCGTGCCGGCTCCGATTCATGCGTCGGTCTCGTATCAGATCGAGACCCCGGACGCCGACCCGTCCCGTCTGGAGATGCCGCTGCGGGTCTCCGGCGGTGGGGCGGGGATGATCCCGATCGCCACCCCGCTGGCCGCCTCGGGGTTCAGCCCTCGGGCGCTTTCGATGCTCGATTCGAGCCTGCGACCGCTGGGAATGGCCCCGATGTCCGGCGGCCGCGCGGCCGACGAGGTGGTGAAGTGCGAGGGGGACAAGCCGTTCCAGCCGGGTTCTCCCCTGAGCATCGCGATGGTCATGGGGGACTTCGACCTCTCGGGCATCGGCACGGTGACGCACGTTGAGGGGGACCGGGTCTACGGCTTCGGCCATCCGATGTTCAGCCTGGGCAACTGCGCGTTCCCGATGATGACGGGCTACATCCACACGGTTTACCCTCGCGCCAGCGTGAGCATGAAGATGGGCTCGCCGCTGAAGGTGGTGGGCGTGGTCGACGCCGACGTCAGCACGGGGGTCGCCGGCCGGATCGGCGCCAAGCCCGACATGCTGCCGATGTCCGTGCGGGTGAAGACGGGCAAGTACGCCGACGCTCGCACGTATCGAGTCCAGATGGTTCGCGAGCCGTCGCTCGTCTCCTCGTTCGTCACGGCGGTCCTCACCAGCGCGATCGACACCGAGGGGAACCTGCCCGACGAGTTGACCGCCCACTTCCGGGCCGACGTCAAGATCCAGGGGCGCGAGACGGTCACCCTCCGCGACACCTTCAGCGGCCCTCGCTACACGGGATCGATGGGAGCGTCGGCCCTCTTCGGTCCGCTCGGATCGATCGTGAACATCCTGGTCCGCAACCCGATGGCTCCCGTCCGAATCGAGTCCATCGACTGCGACGTGGAGATCGAGGACGGCCGGAGGGTCGCATCGATCGAGACGGTCCGGCTTCAGTCGAACAACGTCGAGCCTGGCGGCACGCTGCGGGCCTACGTCACCCTCAAGCCCTACAAGGGCGAACGCCAGGTGGTCGAGGCCGCCGTGAAGATCCCCGACGACTTCCCGGAGGGGAATCATGAAGCTCTGGTCTGCGACCTGGTCAACAGCGCCCGGCGACGGTTCAAGAACGACCCGGTGCTGAACGAGCCTCGCGACCTGGACGGCATCCTCGCGTCGCTCAAAATGCAGACCCAGCCCAAGCGGACGGAAGTCTATCTCCACGTCCAGACGCCCGATAAGGGCCTGGCCGTCAACGGCGCCGCGCTTCCCAACCTGCCGGCCAGCGCCCGAGCCGTGTTCAGCTCCAAGCGGCAGGCCCCGGCCCAGGCGATCCGCTCCGACCTGATCCAGGCGGCGGCGACCCCCTGGGTCGTCGAGGGGAGCCAGACGCTCCAGTTCACCGTGGCCAAGGACGCTGGGCTCTCGTTATCGTTGAAGTGACCGGGCTGGACGCCCGGACTTCAACGAGCGACGAGGGTCGACATGACGGAACTCCTTGAGAGGCGGCGGCGTCGGACGATCTCCAGGCTCATCACGATCGCGACGTTCGCGGCGACCTTCGCCGCGGCCGGCGCGATCGAGCTTTTCGCCAAGCTGGAAACCTGGCGGCAGGAGTCGGCCTCGGCTTTCGCCAAGCACCATCGTGAGGGCGTCGTCGTCTCCGACCAGGGCCGCGTCCGCCTTGGCCGATCGCTCGTGCCAACTGCGGCCCTCGCCGCCGATCGCGTCTGGGACCTCGCCCGCGCCAGCGACGGCTCGATCTACGCCGCCACGGGCGACTCGGGCCAGGTCTTCCGGCTCGACCCCAAGGTCTCGCCTCCGGCCTGGAAGATGGTCCTGGACGACGCCGACGGCCAGGCGCTCAGCCTGACGACGATCGGCGACAGGGTCTTCGTCGGCACCGGCCCCTCAGGCAAGGTCGTCGACCTGACCGACCCGGCGCATCCCTCGTCGCGGCCTGATCCGAGCGTCCTTTACATCTGGGACCTCGCCGCCGATCCGAAGGGGAATCTGTACGCGGCCACCGGCCCGAATGGGCAACTCTGGAAGCGGAACCCCGAGGGGGCGTGGTCGCTCGCCTACGACGCCAAGCCGGCTCACCTGCTCTCCGTCGCGGTCGGACCCGACGGCTCGGTCTTCGCGGGAAGCGACGGCGAGGGGCTGATCTTCCGCATCGCCCCTGACGGCAAGGCGACGGTCCTCTACGACGCGCCTCAGTCCGAGATCCGAACGCTGCTCGTCGCTCCGGACGGTACGCTTTACGCCGGCACCGCCGCTGAAGGGGCCGGGGGCAAGACAAGCGGGCTTAACCTTTTCTCGATGCAGGACTCGACCGCCGGGGGGAGCCAGACGCCGGGCGGACCGTTGAGGGCCGTCGCCCTGGCGCAGACTCCGCCCGTCGACGCCGTCGCGGGAAAGCCGAAAGAGGCCCCTGCCGGAGGCTCGGCCGCGCCCAAGCCGGCACTGCCGGGAGAGAACGCTGTCTACCGGATCGACCGGGAGGGGGTCGTCCGCGAGGTCTTCCGCGCCAAGGCCCTGATCTTCGCTTTGGCTCGCATCGAAGACCGTCTGCTCGTCGGAACGGGGCCGGAAGGAGTCCTCTACGAAGTCCGCGAGGGGGAATCGGAGAATACGCCTCTTGCCAAGCTCGACAACGGACAGATCCTCTCGCTGCTCGCCGACGGCGGCGACCTCCTGATCGGTGCAGGGGACCCCGGCGCAGTGGTCAAGCTCTCCGCGAGCGTCGTCGATCACGGGGAACTGGTCTCGGACATCTTCGACGCCAAGCTCCCCAGCCGGTTCGGCGCCCTGGGGTGGCAGGGAGAGACCCCCGAGGGGACCTCCATCGCCCTGCAGGTTCGGACGGGGAACGTCGGCGAGCCCGACGGCACCTGGTCCCCCTGGTCCCCCGAGCAGACCGACCCCAGCAAGGCCCAGGCTCAGGCTCCGGTCGGCCGGTTCGTCCAGTATCGGGCCAGGCTCGCAACCAAGGATCCCAAGAAGTCGCCCGAGCTTCGCTCGGTCTCGGTCGCCTACCGTTCGACCAACCTCCACCCGGAAATCAACAAACTGGACATCCCCGACGTCTCCTCGGCCGACGGCGCGGCGAAGCAGGCGAAGCTGAACGTGCGGTGGGAGGTGACCGACCCGAACGACGACGACCTCAACTACCTCGTGCAGGTCCGCAAGGAGGGTTGGCCGACCTGGATCAACCTGACCGACTCGCCGATCACCGAGAAGTCGTACTCGTGGGATACGACCGCGTTCCCTTCGGGGCGGTATCGCGTGAAGCTCATCGCCGGCGACCGTCCCTCGAACAGCCCCGAGGACGCCCTGACTCGGGAACGCGAAAGCGCCTCGTTCCTCGTCGACCACGACGCCCCGAAGGTCTCGATCTCCACCGATGGCCGCAAGGCGGTTGTGAGTCTCTCCGACGACCTGACCCGGCTGGTGAAGGCCGAGTACGCCGTCGACGGCGGCGCGTGGTCCTCAGCCTTCCCCGAGGATGGCCTGTTCGACGGGACCGCCGAGAAGGCCGCACTGACGTTCCCGGATCTCAAGCCGGGCGTCCATCTGCTCATGATCCGCGCGACCGACGCCGCCGGCAACGTCGGCGCCGGCGACGCCCTATTGACCGTGAAGGATTGAAGACGTGACTTGCGTTTTGGCTGACCGTCTTGAATCGCGGAGGCTCGCCACAACGGCCTTCCCCCCTGGAGGGGGAAGGTGGCCCGAAGGGCCGGATGAGGGGGACGACCGCTGTCGCATGTGGAACAACCATCGGTTACGTGTCCGACGGGGGTCGTCCCCCTCATCTGACCGCTGCGCGGTCTGTCTTCCCCCTCCAGGGGGGAAGACGTCGCTCATCGAGGCCCCAACAAGGCACGTGACCATTGGCGTCGCGCGTCGACCCCGCCGGGGCGTTTCGCTGGCCGACGTCGTCGTCGTCCTCTTCCTGGTCGGGGTCGTGTTCCTGTTCATCATCATGGGGATGACGCGCGCCCGCGAATCCGCCCGGCTGACGATCTGCCAGCGCAACCTGGCCCAGATCGGCCAGGCGCTGACCTATTACGACGGCGCCTTTCGCGGTCTGCCCACAGTGTCCTTACCCGTCGCTGCGAATGAGCCGATGGATAAGGCCCCGCCAGGACCGTTGAAGACGATGCTCGCCGCTCTGGGCGTCGCCGACTTCATCGGCATCAACGTCGAAATGAAGAACCTGCCGGAACTTCATGCGCCGACGCCGGAGGGGAGCGTCCCCGTCGCGGGGTTCTTCTGTCCCAACGACGTCGAGGCCCTGGCCAGGCGTTTCTCGTCGCCGGTCAGCTATCGAGCGTCCGTCGGTTCCGACCTGGGCGGGACGGACGGCGCGTTCGCTGTGGGTCGCGGCGCGACCTTGAAGGAGGTTGAGCGCCGGGACGGCCTGAGCTTCACCGCCGCGTTCGCGGAACGCCTCCTCGGCGACGGAGGCCGCGAACGCTCGCGACAGAACTACGTCGTCGTCGATCATGTCGGTTCTGGCGAGAGTGCCAGCGGGGCGGCTGGCTCCTGGCGAGGCGACGCGGGATCGACCTGGATCCCCGCCGATTTCCGATACACGCTCTATACCCACGCCCAGCGTCCCTGGGCCAACGTTTCTCAGGTCGCGACCGACGGCCGCACCTCGGACATGTCGGCTTCCAGCTCTCACGTCGCCGGGCTGAACCTGCTGATGCTGGACGGCTCGGCTCGCGTCGTCACGCCTTCGATCGCCCCCGAGGTCTGGCGAGCTTACGGCTCGATCGGCCCCGAACCCACTGCACCAGAGAATTGAACCATGCGCCTGCCGATTGTGATGTTCGACTTTGGCAACGTCCTGGGGTTTTTCGACTACGGCCTGATCTACGCGAGATTCGGCGCTCGGCTGGGTCTCTCGGCCTCGGCGTTTCACGAGCTGGTGGAATCGAAGGGGATGAGTGCGCTCCTGGCCGAGTTCGAGGCCGGGGATCTCACGCCCGAGGACTTCGCCGCCAAGGTTCAGCGTGAGGTGGGGCTTGACCTCTCTTATGAGGACTTCGTCTCGGACTGGCAGGACATCTTCGAACTGAACGAGCCCATCGCCCGGCTGGTCGTCGAGTTGAAGGCGAAGGGTTACACGCTCCTGCTGGGGTCGAACACGAACGCGATCCATGCGGCGTTTTACCGTCGGCGGTTCCGCGAGACGCTCGACCACTTCGACCACTTCGTGCTCTCGCACGAGGTCCGCGCCATGAAGCCGTCGCGAGCGTTTTTCGACGCCTGCACGGCGGTCGTCGGGGTTCCGGCGGCCTCGTGCGTCTTCATCGACGACGTCGCGGAGAACATCGAGGGCGCCCGCGCGGCAGGGCTGCAGGGCGTCGTTTACAAGGATCCCGCGGGCCTGAAGCGGGACCTTCAAGCCCTCGGCGTGGAGACGTCGTCCGACAGCCCCTCGAACTGAAATCAACTCTCTTAACAACAACGCGGCGCGGGTGCGGGATCGGCTCGACCCCCTCGCCCCGCGTGTCTTGCAAGCGCCGATCGACCCTTCTCCGCGCCACGACCGATGAAGGTCCGACCCCCCCGCCTCATCCGCCCCTTCCGGATTTTGACATCCCCGTTCGGTGCGGCAGACTCTCGTATGAGTCGCCATTCCAACAGTGGCGCCGGCCCCGATCCGTCTGAATCCACCCCTCCGATTCCACATCCCGCCGAAGAATTTCAGATTGGGGCTTGACGAAGGGAATCCTTACAGCCATCATTGACTGCGTGCATGGAGCCAATCATTATATCGTGCTGTGCCGCATCTGCATTCTCGGTGCCGTTCGGCGCGAGGGCGGGTGGGCCGGCGAGGGATCGAGGGCGCGGCTGAGGTCCCAAGCGGGCCGGGCCGGGCTTTGAAACAAACGGAGTTCGTCCTGCTGCGATGCGGGGCGGCTCCTGCGGAATGAGTCGACGTCGAGTGCGGGAGCGGGCGGCCTCGCGAGGGGCGGACGCGACGCGCTTCGCGGCCGGCGGGGGTGAAGGGCGTCGCGCCTTGCGCCGGGCCCGTGCGTGCGAATGAATCACCTTGATGAGAGGGGAGGACGGGTCAGGGTCGTCGCAACGGAACGCGGCGGAAACCCGAGACCAGTCCTCAACGCAAACCGGGGGAGTCTGTCGATGGGGAGCTTCAACGCGGGTGGAAATGACCAGGGGCCCGATCGGCGTCGCGTCAAGAGGCAGGTGAAGCGGCAGGGCTCCCCCCGGCTCGAATGGCTGGAGGGGCGCGTCCTGCTGGCGACCAACGCCCTCCAGGGCGGCAACCCGGTCTGGACGGCGACGTCGACGAACATCGCCGACGTCTCGCACGGGCCGATGGCGCAGCTGGGCGGCCAGTTGATCGGGCTGTACCTGAAGCAGCAGTCGGGGATCAACAACACGCAGACGCTGCAGGATGCGTATCCCGCCCTGCAGATCAGCAACGGCTCGGTGCTCGTCGGCCTGACGACGTGGGGGAACCTCAACTCGTTCCGCACGACGTTGACCAACCTCGGAATGAAGGTCACCGCGTCGAGCACGACCTACGGCATGGTCAACGGCTGGGTGCCGATCAACCAGCTCTACTCGATCGCCCAGCTCCCCGGGCTGGTCAGCGGCCGACCGATCTACACGCCGCACACCTCGGCCTATCAGGGCGCGGCCCACAACCAGGCGTTGGAAGGACTTCAGGCCGACGTCGCCGCGACCAAGTACAACGTCACGGGCTCCGGCGTGACGGTCGGCGTCCTCAGCGACAGCTTCAACGCGCTGGGCGGATACGCCGCCGACGTGACCTCGGGCGACCTGCCGGCCAACGTCACCATTCTGCAGGACTACAGCGGCGGTGCGGACGAAGGCCGCGCCATGTCGCAGAACATCTATGACATCGCGCCGGGCGCCGGACTCCAGTTCGCGACCGCCTTCATCGACGATCTGAGCTTCGCCAACAACATCAAGGCATTGGCGGCGGCCGGGTCGGACATCATCGTCGACGACATCGGCTACGCCAACGAGCCGTTCTTCCAGGACGGCATCATCTCCCAGGCGGTCAACACCGTCGTCGGCCAGGGGGTCCCGTACTTCTCCGCGGCTGGCAACTCGCAGGACAGCGGCTACCTGTCGACGTTCCGGGGCGTCACCACGACGATCACCGGCGTCAACAACGGGAACGCCGGCCGCTACATGAATTTCAACGGCGGCAGCGGCAACGTCGTCACGCAGCTGCCGATGACCACGACAGTGGCCGGCGCCTCGTTCATCTTCCAGTTCGACCAGCCGTTCGCCACCCAGCAGCCGGTGGGGACGGGCAACACGGTCACCTCGAACGTTCAGGTGTTCATCCTGGACGCCAACGGCACCGTGGTGGCCAGCGGCAACAACGACACGACGGCCACCCAAGAGCCCTACCAGTTCGTCACGATCCCGAACGCCGGCACCTACACGGTGGTCATCCAGGTCGTCAGCGGCGCCGACCCGGGCCACGTGCAAATGGTGGAGTGGGGTTCGGGCGTCACCTTCTCGCAGTCGTTCGGCTCGGCCGGCGGGACGTACTATCCGACCTCGTTCGGCCACTCCACGGCGGTGAACACGATCGGCGTCGGTGCGACCCCCTGGTGGGCGCCTTCGCCCTTCCTGAACCAGCAGCCGCTCGCCAGCGAGCCGTTCAGCTCGTTCGGGCCTTCGATCTACGTTCGCGACAGCAACGGCAAGCTGCTGAGCAAGGCTGTGATTCCGCAGAACCCGTTGGTCACCGCCCCGGACGGCGGCAACACGACGTTCTTCGGTTCCGTCATCCAGACCAACAACCCGCCGTTCCCGGGCCAGCCGGCGACGACGACGAACCTCTCGCAGAACCTGCCGAGCTTCTTCGGCACGTCGTCGGCCGCGCCCAACGCGGCGGCGGTCGCGGCACTGATGATGTCTCGCGTCTCCGGCCTGACGGTCGCCCAGGTCAAGGCCGGTCTGGTCGCCTCGGCCTCCGGGATGAACGGGGCAGGGACCGGCAACTGGAACGCTCAGGCCGGCTACGGTCTGATCAACGCCGTTTCGGCGATCTCGGCGGTCGACGTGCTGACGGTCTCCAGCACCACGCCGGCGAACGTCGTCGCGACCACCGTTCCCAGCTACATCGACGTGACGTTCAGCAAGTCGGTGCAGGCCTCCACGCTGAGCGCGGGTGACCTCAAGTTCGTCGGCCTGCCGGCGGGGGTCACGGTCACGGTGGGGACGCCGATCCCCGTCGATGATCCGAAGAACCCGACCGTCGTCCGGTTCCCCATCACCATCTCCCGCAACCCCGCGGTGGCGGCGACGGCCAACGGAACCTACCAGTACGTCGTCACGGGCAACGTGATTTCCACGGACGGCTCCAAGCTCCAGCAGAGCGGCGTGATTGCGTTCCGGCTGCAGGACACGACGGCCCCGCAGATCGCCTCGACCTCGACGCTCGGCCGTCAGGTCTCGGTCACGTTCACCAAGCCGATGGACGCGACCACGATCACCAAGAACACGATCCTCGTCGCCCGTCAGAACGGGACCGGGACGTGGTCGGTGGTCCCCTCGCAGGATCCCCGCGTCACGCTGACGTACAACGCCTCCACCAAGACGGCGACGCTCGACTTCTCGGCGATGCCGCAGACGTCGCTCCCGTCCGACCGCTACGCGATCATCGTCATCAGCGGGGCCAACGGCGTCCTCGACGTGGTCGGCAACCAGCTCGACGGCAACTTCTCGGGCGCCTTCCCATCCGGCGACGGCGTGGCCGGCGGCAACTTCCTTCAGGACCTGGGGACTCTCCTCGTCCAGGCTCCGGTCATCACCTCGTTCAGCCTCTCCTCGTCGTCGACGAACGACACGGGGATCCCGAGCGATTCCAACACGCGGCAGACGAAGCCGACGTTCATCGGCCAGGTCTACGCCAGCTTCCCGAACACGGTCTCGAATCTCAACTACTACGTTCAGTTCAACTCGCTGACCGGCGGAACCTTCAACCTGACCGTCGGCTCCGGGGGCCGGGGCTTCTCCGGCGGCTACAACGTCACCGGGACCACCGACGCCAACGGCGCCTTCACCTTCACGGCGCCGACCGCGCTGCCCGAAGGCTTCCAGCGGGCTCGCGTCCTGGTCGTCGGCCAGTCCGACACTCCGCCGCTGCCGGGATACGGCGCGACGCTCGATCGCGCCTTCCGTATCGACCTGACCTCGCCCACCATCACGGGCGTCGCTCAGCAAGACCAGTCGGCCTTCCCGGCCGGGACCAACGTGTCCACGCTCCCGGGGCTGTCGCTCTACGTTCAGGACGCCTCGATGCAGGCCGCCAGCTACCTGGCGACGCCGAGCAACGTGGTCTTCCCGGCGCTCGATCCCTCGACGGCCGTCAATCTGAGCAACTTCCAGCTCCAGGTCGTAACCGCCGACGGCACGACCCTGGACGTCTCCAACTACATCACCAACGCCGTCTACGTCCCGCGGACGCCCACCTACGATGCGTCGGGCAACTACATCGCGACCTATCAGGGCCGCATCGACCTGACCTTCGCGCCGGGGCTCCCCGCCGGCACCTATCGGCTCCGGGCCTTCAGCAAGGGGACGACCGACGGCGTCTCTCACACCGGGCTGCTTGACGCGGCCGGCAACGCCCTGCTGAACGGCGGCTCCAGCGCTCCCAACTTCTCGTTCGCCTTCCGGCTCCAGAGCAGCGCCGCGTTCATCACCAACATGGTGATGACCGACTCGGCCAATCAGTTCACCTACAACACGGTCGGCGGGCCCGGCTCCTACTACGATCTGGGGGCCGCGACCAGCACGACCGACGCCCGAGCCCTGGCCCCGCCCAAGGCCTGGATGTTCGACTTCTCCAACGCGCTGCCGCTCTACGATTCGTCCGGCAACAAGATCGACTACTCGACCAAGATCGAGCTGGTCCGCTCGGCCGACTCGGCCTTCTCGGCCCCGGACGGCAACTTCGGCGATCTCGGTCAGGACGGCAAGGGAGACAGCGGCACCGGTTTCACCAAGGTCACCGGCACTCAGGTCGCGCTCTACTGGCAGAACCCCACGACCGGCGTCTGGACCCTGGCCAACGCCAGCCATCCCCAGGGCACTCGCCTGGTGATGGTCGACTCCGCCGGCCTGAGCGTCGCCGACTACTACCGCGTCTACATGCCCAACCAGGTCGACTCGGCCGGCACCGACACGCGGTTCTACGACGTCTACGGCAACCAGGTCGACGGTGAATTCCTGGGGAACCCCACCAGCACCATTAGCACGCAGTTCCGGGGCTACTCGTCGGATCCCAGCCTGATCTACCCGGGCGATCGCAACGTCTACAACTACGAGACCCTGCTCACGTCGGGCTACGCCTCGCCCGCTCCTGTCAGCCGGATGACCGGCGACGGCGTGGCCGGCGGCGCCTTCATGACGGGCTTCGTGGTCGCGGCCACCGATCACATCCTCTACACCCGGCCCGATTACCGCGAGGATCCGTTCGACTCGTCCACCGAGCCCGACGGCAGCCTGGCCCGGCCGTACTCGGCGCTCGCCGCCGAGGGCGACCCGACGAGCTCGCCGCAGAACCCGACCCACGATCCCAACGGCGGCCTCAACGACGGGTCCAACTTCCTCTCGGGATTCAATCCCAACTACGACCGCAACGGCAACAGCCGGTTCGATCGCTCGGCCCTTTATGCGGCCTCGCAGCTCGCCTATTCCGGTCCTGTCGTGATCGTCGCGGTCCCGGGGACCCCGCAGCGGAATCCAACCACCGGCGTCGTGACCCAGGAGCCCTTCGTCCTCCAGGCGCCGTCCGGGTCGAATACGTGGAACGACGCCAGCGCGTCGATCCCCTTCGACACGACCCTGGTTTTCACGCCGGGGACGACGTTGAAGTCGCTGAACGCCTCACTGTTCGTGCAGAACCAGGGGGCGGCTCTCCAGGTTCAGGGGAACTCGGTCAACCGCGTGAACTTCACGTCGTACAACGACGCGTCGGTCGGCGGGGCCACCAACGGCAACCCCAACACGACTCCTCGGGCCGGCGACTGGGGCGGCATCGTCTATCGCAGCTACAACCAGTCGGCCGGGACCAGGTCGACCGACGTCAGCTTCCCGGTCGACGGCGTCCTGCTCGGAGCCCCCGCAACCTCGACCGGCGCGGCTCAGCCGGCGATCGCCGGGGCCGACGAGCTGATGTCGCGGATCAACTTCGCCAACATCCTGTACGGCGGCGGCGCCGTTCCGCGAACCTCCGGCACCACTTACAGCGCCGTGACGCTGTACAACAGCCGGCCGTCGGTGATGAACACGAACATCGCCTTCACCGGCGGTTCGGGAAGCACCCAGGCCGCCATCGGCGCCGACCTGGACTCGTTCCTTGACGACGACGTCGCTCGGGGCCCGCTGATCCGCCGCGCGACGGTCGCGAGCAACAGCCTCAACGGCATCTGGATGATGGCCCAGGGGAACGGCTTCATCGAGGCGACCGACGCGACTCGGCTGTCCGACACCAACTTCAGCGCGACGCCGGCGCACTACGCCCTCTTCCAGCCGCTGCCGTTGATCGTGCTGGCTCAGCTGATCGTCGGTCAGCAGTACGAGGTGAACTCCGGCGGCAGCACGAAGTTCGTCAACAACCGGCTCTACGTCGACTCCGGCTCGATGCTCCGCATGGGCGAGAACACCTCGCTGAGCGTCATCAACTCCCAGGCCAGCCTGAACGTCGGCTCGCGTGACTACATCACCAAGTTCGACGCCGACAACGACTATAGCCCTGAGAGCAGCAATTTCAAGGCGGAGAGCGCCAGCGATCCCCAGGTGCTGTTCACCTCGATCTACGACAACAACGCCACGACCTCCCTCGTCACCACCCCGATCAACGTCACCGGGAACACCACCCCGGTGACGCTTAAGCCTGCGATGTGGGGCGGCGTCGGCATCCAGAGCGGCGCCCAGGCAGTTATCAACGCGGCGACGTTCCAGTACGGCGGTGGTTCGATCAACACGGCCGACGTCACCATGCCGACCCAGTCGGTCCTGGCGTTCATCACCAACCAGACCTTCTTCGACGTCTTCGCCGGTTTCGGCGATCTCGGTACCCGGGTCTACGTTACCAACAATAACTTCTACAACAACTTCGACGCGGCGATGCAGATCGAGCCCGACGGCCTCCTGGCCGGCGATACGCTCCGTCCGCTCCAGTCCGGCCACCCGTTCCTCCGCGGCAACGTCATGAAGGGGAACGGCATCGACGGCCTGGCGGTTCTGGCCGCTCGAGGCTATCTCCAGAACGCCAGCTCGAATTACGCGGTGATCGGGCCGAAGGAAGCGAACCTGCAACCCTTCTCGTCGGGCAACCAGACTGTCGACGCCCTCTGGGATTTGACCGACATCACCTACGTCCTCCGCGGGACGATCGTCCTCGACGGCCGCCAGCGGCCGCAGCCTGACACCACGTTCACCACGCCTCCGGGCCCGAACGTCTCGCTCACGATCCAAGCCGCCCTTCCCGGCACGCTGTTGGCCGACGGCACCACCGTCCCCAGCCCTGGCGCCTCGGTGGTGGTCAAACTGCTCAGCGAGAACAACACCCAGGGGGCCGGGACGATCGACGTGAACGGTTCGACGGGAGCGCCCGCCTCTTTGCAGGCCGGTGCGGGCTTCATCGCCGGCGTCGACGATGCGACCGATCCCAATTCCAGCCCACTCGTCGACCCGGGCGTTTGGAGCCAGATCCGGATCCTCGGCGTCCCCGGCAACCAGAGCACCGGTCAGCAGCGCGTGCCCGTCATTATCACGTCGTTGCGTGACACAACGGTCGGTACGACGGCCCGCGGCGTGGTCAACAACCAGATCCTCAACAGCTATCCCGTCGGCCCGACGACGAAGTTCGCCGGCCAGAGCCTCTCGGTCCCGCAGCCCGGCGACGGCGGCTACATCTACATCGGGGCGAACTCCGAGACGAGCTACGACCTCAACGACCCTCGTCAGGGAAGCCTGATCGACAACGCCGACATCCGCTACATGACGCGGATCGAGATCCAGGGCGGCGGCATCATCGACGGCGTCCCGACCAACCCCGCCCCGAGCGTGGGTCAGTACTGGCAAATGAAGTCGGGCTACTTTTTCAATCAGCTGACAGGCACCTACGATCCCGTCTACCAGTTAAACGCCAGGATGGCCGTGCGGATCTCCGACTCCCACCTCGATTCGTTCCAGGACGCTGGCGTCTACGTTCACCCGATCCCGGCTAACGCGATCGTGAACGGCGTCCGCGGCAGCTTCCGCGGCCAGGGCGTGACGCTGTACATGTACAACAACACGGTCTCCAACACGCCGATCGGCGTGGCGGTCTACTCGGAGACGGGAGACAACACGACCGGCCAGTCGCCGATGATGCTGGTGTTGGTGAACAACACCTTCTACAACAACTCGCTCTTCGGCGTGCATACCGTCGCCCCGGCCTACAACGGCCAAAACTCGAACTCACACGTCTACTCGCTGTTGATGAACAACATCTTCAGTAACATCAGCGGAACGGGCGTGCAGTTCGACGGTATGCAGTGGAACAGCCAACTTCAGTACAACCTGTTCTACAACAACGGCGCGAACGTCGTCTCGAACAGCGCCAGCGGCGGCTTCGCCGGCAACATCGGGGCGAAGTACGGCAATCCCTTGTTCGTCGACGCCGCCAACCGGAACTTCGCGCTCCAGGCCGGGTCCGCGGCGATCGATTCGGGTCGCAGCGAAATCGGCCAGAACGCGGCCGGCAACGCCATCTACCCGACGGTGACGCAGACCACCACCGGCCTGATTTACGGGCCCCGAACCAATCCCGGCTTGCTGACCGGGGCGCAGCAGGCGGGTGCCTCGGGCATCACCGGCGGCAACTCGTTCATCACCGACCCGCGGCAGATCGTCACGCTCCCCGGTTCGGGCCTGTTCAGCTTCAACGACCTGTGGGTGCCGTCGCTGACTCTCCCCGCCGGCGCCGACCCCGGCCCGTCTTACGCGAGCGGCGGGTTCTTCTACGTGCCGGTCTCGAAGGCGTCGTTGGGCCGTCGCGACCTCGCGGGCTACATCCGTAACGACGATCCGGGCGTCACCAACACCGGCACGGGCGCCAACCCGTTCACCGACATCGGCGCCTATGAGTACATCAACCTGAACGCCCCGACGGTCACGGCCGTCACGGCGATCTACGCCGGCGCCGGCGGCGTCTACACGACGAAGAACTTCTACTCGGTCGGCGGCGTCTCCGGCTCGAACCAGACGCCCGCCTACGTCCAGTTCAACTTCAACAGCCCGATCGACCTGACGAGCGTCAACGCCAACTCGGTGAAGCTCCAGGCCCTGGGCGTGACCGGCAACAACGTCGCCGGCTCGTTCATCAGCCTCGCCGGTCTGATCACCGCGGGGAACGCCTCCAACGGCTACTACATCCGCGTCTCGCTGGGGGCGGCTGGCATCTCGCTGAAGAGCGACGCCTACCGGTTCGTCCTCTTCGGCGACGGGTCGAGCATCGTCACCAACACCGAGGGCGTCGCCCTCGACGGTGAGAACCTCACCAACAACAACAACCCCGCGACGGGCGTGCAGAAGGCCCTCCCCTCGGGCAACGGCCAGCCGGGCGGGAACTTCTACACCAACTTCATCATCAACACGGTCGCCTCGTCGATCGTGTCGGGGAGCTTCGGCCTCTCGTCGGCGACGGACAGCAACGTGGTCGGCGACTCGGTCACGAACTTCACCAAGCCGTCGTTCGTCGGCCAGATCGCCAACGCGAACACGGCTCTGGTGCCCCTCAACGGCCAGACGGTCATCCTGGACGTCGGCGTCGTCGCTCTCGACGGCAACGGCAACACGACGACCTACTGGGATCCGACCTCGGCTCCGTCGAACCTCGCCGGGTTCATCCGGCAGAACGCCGGCTCCGCGCTGACCAACGCCACCGGGGCCTTCACGGTCACGGTCGGGACGAACGGGGCGTCGATCCCCTACTTCCCGTCGACCGCGGGCCTGCTCTCCTCGCCGTACAACGTCGGTTCGAGCGGCAATCTGATCCCGATCCCGGGGACCGTCGGCGGCTACTACGTCGCCCGCGTCCGGGTGGTGGATCAGAGCGGCAACGTCTCGAACAACACGCTCCCCGCCGCGAAGACCAACTTCGTGGTGGACGACGCGACCCCGAGCAACGGCGGGACGCCGCTGAACGTCGCGATCACCAACCCGACCAACGGTGCGGTGGTCTCCAGCCCCTCGTCGAGCTACACGTTCGAGTTCTACACGAGCAAGAACCTCGACCTGACCCACCTGACGACCTCGCAGATCCAGCTCGTTCGGGCTGGGGCCAACGGGTCGTTCACCGGCGGGACGACCATCACCATCGATCCGACGAGCATCTCGGTCACCTATCTCGACTCCGCGGCCGCGGGCGGCGGCGGTGGCAAGGGGAGCGAGAAGATCACGTTCCGGGCTTCCACGAGCCTGAGCAACGGCCTCTACCAGCTGACGCTTCTGGGAACCGGCTCCAACGGGATCCGCGACATCGCCGGAAACCTGCCGGCGAACGGAGACGTCGTCTCGACCTTCGCGGTCTACAGCCCGTCGACCGCCCACCTGGTCTACGTCGGAGCCGCTTACGCGACCGACACGACGGCCACTCTGGGATCGCGGGCCAATCCCTACGACACCATCTCCGCAGCGGTGACCGCCGCGGCCTTCGGCGACCGCGTCGCCGTTCTGCCGGGCGTCTACGCTGAGACGGTGACGATGCGGAACCAGATCAGCGTCGTCTCCGCCGGCGTCGCCAGCACGGATTCGTCTCTGATCGCGGGCAACCCGCTCACGACCATCATCCGGCCGGCCGCCGCCGCCAACTCGACCAGCGTGATCGCCTCCGGGCTCACGGCCTTCGTCGACCCGACCACGGGCGTCGCTCTCCAGACGGAGCTCGGCGGGTTCTCGATCGCTTCCTCGCTGCTCGGCGACCCGGCCCTCGGGTCGCAGAACAGCAGCTCGGTGGGCCTGCTGGTCACCGACTCCTCGCTGCTCGTCGACCGGAACTACTTCATCAACTCCGGAGTCGGCGTCGTGGTGAACACGACGACGTCGACCAACACGCCGACGATCGTCAACAACGGCATCATCGGCAACGTCACCGGTCTGTATCTGAAGGACTCCGGCACCACCGCCTCCACGAACGTCATCAACAACACGTTCGCCTACAACACCTACGGCCTGTGGGCGGTGAACTCCACCGCCACCGGCACCAACCAGGGGTATGTGGCCAACAACATCTTCTGGCAGAACCACGATCAGACCGTCAACCGCGGCGGCTACGGCGTCTACTCGGCCACGCCCAACCACCTCGTCCTCAACAACAACCTGTTCTCGGGCAACGGCAAGAGCGACTCGCTGGCCTGGTGGGCGGGCGTCAACGTCGGCAACGGCTTCGACGTCGCCAAGCTCGGCCCGAACGCGAGCGACGCTCAGGCCAACCTCGGGAACTTCACTGGCTGGCCGGCGTTTGTCTCGCCGATCGACCCCCGCCCCGGTTCGGACGGCCCGGCGCAGTTCTACTTGACGGCCAACTTCGGCCTCCAGTCGACCTCGGCGGCGATCAACAACGCCCTGGCCTCGATCGCGACGACGACCGACTTCCTGGGCAACCCCCAGAACGTCAACCCGACCAGCCGCGGCTTCAAGCTCCCCGGCTACGGACCTCGCGACGTCGGCGCCTTCGAGTTCGTCCCCAGCGGGTCTTCCTCGACCAGCACCACGACGACCACGACGACCACGTCGAGCTCCAAGTCGTCCCAGACGGCCATGGACAAGGTCGCCGCCGCCGACGCGACCACGGTCGTCGATCCGGCCGCGACCGCGACCTCGACGACGGTCGCCGCAACCACCACCACGTCGAACGTCGTCACCACGACTCCGACCGTCACGGTTTCGACCACGTCCACGCCCGCACCGGCCGCCTCGCCGACGAGCGTGACCGTTGACAAGAAGACGGCCGCTCGCAATGCGGCCGCCGCCCGCGCCGCAGCGGCCGCCGCCGCCCGCGCCGCTCGCCTGGCGGCCCTGGCCGCCCGGAACGCCGCCAAGACCTCGACCGTCACCACGACGGCCGCCGTCAAGCGGACGCCTCCGCGGTTCGCCTCCCGCTGACCTCCGGCCGCATCGCGGCCTCCACGAAACGAAGCGAGCCGGGCGGAAACGCCCGGCTCGCTTCGTTCTAGAGCACCAACCGTTCGCGTCGCCCGGCTCGTTGGGGCGGCCCTCGTGGGGGCCCGATCAGCGTAAACATCCCACGACGATGGGGCCGAGGGCGGCCGGGCGGCTATCCCATTCACCTCCAGGAAACGAAGCGAGCCGGGCGGATGCGCCCGGCTCGCTTTGTTCGAGAGGATCGAGAGGAACTCAGCCGCCGGCCAGCGAGGAGATCATCTGGATGTAAGGCAGGAACACCGCCAGGATGATGAACAGGACGAATCCGCCGAGCATCAGGATCATGAGCGGCTGGATCAGGTGGCCCAGGTTTTTCACCATGTAGCTCGCCTGTTCCTCGTAGTCGTCGGCGACATGGCCGAGGCTCTCGGGTATTTTCCCCGTCTCCTCGCCGGACTCCAGTACGGCGATGACGTCCGGGCCGAACCACCGGCTGCGCGACAGGGCGACGCTCAGGTCACGGCCCTCCATGATGGGCTTCTTCGCCGCCGCAACTTCCTTCCGGATCGGCGTCATGGCGAGGGCCTGAGCCGTGAGATCCATGGCGCTGCCGACATCGACGCCGGCGTCCAGCAAGCTGGCCAGCGTTCGGGCGAACCGGCTCACGTCCAGCTTCCGGAAGATCGACCCGATCACCGGGATCCGCAGCACGATCGGATCCAGAACGGCTTTTCCAGCGGACGTTCGATACCACCGGAGGAGGGCCAGGGGGACGCCGACGAGGAGCACGGGCAGCAGCCACCAGCCGATTCTTTGGACGAACCCGCTGAACGCCATCAGGGCCTGGCTCGCGAAGGGAAGCGACCCCTTCTTGCTGATGTCCGCCAGCATCGAGGCGAACATCGGCAGGAGGTAGATCGAGAGCAGCATGGCGATCGTCGAGGCCAGGAACAGGACGATGATCGGGTAGATCATCGCGGAACGCGCCTGGCGGATCAGGCGTTGGCGATATTCGTAGGATTCGCCGAGCATCTTGAGCGTTTCGGGAACGGCGCCTCGAGCTTCGGCCACCTTGATCATGCTCTGAAAGGCTGGACCGAAGACGTCTTGCTCGCGTTTGGTCGCGTCTTCCAGAGTCGCCCCGGCCTGGATGCGGGTGCGCATCCGCTCGATGACCGGGCCCAGCCCCGTGCGTTGGAACTGGCGGTGGAGGCTGGAGAGAGCGCGATCGTAGTCGACGCCGGCGTTGAGGTACGACCCGAACTGGCGGCAGAACTGCGCGAGCTGCCCCGAGCTGACGCGGCCGAACACGATGCGTTCGTACCACTTCGGCCCAGGCTCGGCGACCTCCAGAACGGGCGGGCCGTCGGACGACTTGCGACGGCGCTTGGGCATGTCCGAGGACGAGCCCGGCGTCGGCCGAAACACCGAGTCGCCGGCCCCCGCGCGAGGAGGATCGCGCGGGGGGGCGTCGTCTGGGTTGGACCCCGGCTTCGGTCGGGGGCGCCTCGGGGGAGTCGGCTGCGGGTCTTCGGGGTCGAGACTCATGGGAGGGCTCCGGGTTCCGAGGCTAGAGCCGGGCCCGGCGTCTGGTCAGGGAGTCCAGCGCAAGACGGGCGTCTTGGCGGCCTTGACCTCGTCGAGCCGGCTGACGGGGGTCGTGAACGGGGCGTCGTGGAGCGACTCGGAGTCTTCCGCGGCGATCGCGAGCAACGCGGCGGCGAACGCCTCCAGCGTGTCGCGGCTCTCGGTCTCCGTCGGCTCGATCATCAGAGCCTCAGAGACGATGAGCGGGAAGTAGACCGTCGGCGCGTGGAAGTTGTAATCGATGAGCCGCTTGCCGACGTCCATCGCTCGGATTCCGCGTTCCTTGGCCAGCGACCGGCAGGACGCGACGAACTCGTGCATGCAGCGCGAGCCGCAGGGGACGGGATAGACGTCCTTCACGAGGCTCAACAGGTAGTTCGCGTTGAGCACCGCATGCTGGGCGATCCGCTTGAGGCCGTCCGGCCCCTGGCTGCGAATGTAGCAGTAAGCCCGGAAGAGGACGCCCGTGTTGCCGAAGAACGCACGGACGCGGCCGATCGACTTCGGCCGGTCGTCGTCCAGGAAGTACGTCCCGTCCTCGCGACGGCCGACGATCGGCGCCGGGAGGTACGGAGCGAGCTTGGCCCGGACCGCGATCGGGCCCGCGCCGGGGCCGCCGCCGCCGTGGGGGCCGGAGAATGTCTTGTGGGGGTTGTAGTGCATCAGGTCGGCGCCCATGTCGCCCGGCCGGACCACGCCGAGGATCGCGTTCATGTTGGCGCCGTCGAGATACAGCAACGCCCCACGCTCGTGCAGCAGCCTGGCGATCTCGCCGATCTGGGGGTCGAACAGGCCGACCGTGTTAGGGTTGGTGATCATGAACACGGCGACGTCGTCATTGAGCTTGGACTTGAAGTCGTCCAGGTCCACGAGCCCGCGCGAGTCGCTCTTGACGGTGACGGTCTCGAACCCGGCCAGATGCGCCGAGGCCGGATTGGTGCCGTGGGCGCTGTCTGGGATGAGGACCTGTGTCCGCCGCCGACCCGGCTCCTGATCGCGGAAGTAGGCCGCGGCGACGAGCAGCGCGGCCAGTTCGCCCTGAGCCCCTGCGGCCGGCTGAAGGCTGACGGCGTCCAGGCCGGCGATTTCGGCCAGGTCTTGCTGGAGTCCGTAAAGGATCGCCAGCAGTCCCTGGAGGGTGGAATCGTCCTGGTAGGGGTGCAGGGCCCCAAGGCCGGGGAGGCGGGCGAGCCGCTCGTTCCGCTTGGGGTTGTACTTCATCGTGCACGAGCCGAGCGGATAGAAGTTCGCGTCGATCGACATGTTGAGCGCCGAGAGATTCGTGTAATGGCGCACGACGTCGAGTTCGCTCAGCTCGGGGAGCGGTGGTGGGGCGTCCTGGAGGTGGCTCGCGGGGATCAGCGAGTCGAGCGCGACCTCAGGGACGTCGCAAGGCGGGAGGATCGCCGTTGAGCGTCCCGGGCGGCTTTTCTCGAAGAGCAGGGGCTGCAAATCAAGTTTGTACATGGATCGTCGTTGGGATGAAGTTCGGGCGTGGATCGCTTGCGCCGGGGGTCAAACGGAGGCCAGCGCGTCGCGGTAGGCGGCGGCCAGGCCGTCGATTTCCTCGCGGGTGCGCTTCTCGGTGACGGCGACGAGGATGTGGCTGGACAGCTCGGGGTACCAGCGGCCCAGGGCGACCCCGCCGTGGAAGCCGGCCTCGCCGACCTTCTTCAGGACGGCCGCCGGGTCCTTGGGGCACTTGACGACGAATTCCTTGAAGAACGGCCCAGGGAACGCCTGGGGGAGCCCGACCTTCGCGAGCGCCTCGGCGGCGTAGTGGGCTTTGCGGGTGGACAGCTCGGCCGCCTGACGGAGTCCGCTGGGACCCATCGCGGCGAGGTAAATGCTGGAGCGAAGGGCGAGCAGGCCCTGGTTGGTGCAGATGTTGGACGTCGCCTTCTCGCGGCGGATGTGCTGCTCGCGGGTCTGAAGCGTGAGGACCCAGCAGCGCTTACCGTTGCGGTCGGTCGTCTGGCCGACGACTCGGCCGGGGAGCTTGC
Organism: Paludisphaera rhizosphaerae; assembly: GCF_011065895.1. Lineage (NCBI taxonomy): Bacteria > Pseudomonadati > Planctomycetota > Planctomycetia > Isosphaerales > Isosphaeraceae > Paludisphaera > Paludisphaera rhizosphaerae. Next base: position 57,709 of record NZ_JAALCR010000023.1, read on the forward strand.
GGAGGAACTCCTGCTTGCAGGCGAGCATCCCGAGATACGGGCCGCCGAACGACATGTAGTTCCCCAGCCCCTGACCCTCAGCCACGACCACATCCGCGCCGTAGGCGTCGGGCCGCTTCAGGACGCCCAGCGAGATCGGGTCGACGCTGACGACGACGGCGGCGCCCTGCGCGTGGGCGGCCTTGACGAGGGCCTCGACGTCTTCCAGCCTCCCGAAGAAGTTCGGGTACTGGATCAGCACGGCGGCCGTGTCCGGAGTGATCGCCGCGGCGAACTCCTTCGGGTCGACGCCGCCGGCCACGGCCGGGACGGTGACGACCTCTGCATCCAGGTGTTCGAGGTAGGTCTGAAGGATGCGCCGGTATTCAGGGTGAACCGAACCGGCGACGACGATCCGGCCCGACCGACGGTTCGTGGCCAGGGCCATCAAGATGCCTTCGGTCGCCGCGGATCCGCCGTCGTAGAGGCTGGCGTTGGAGACGTCCATCCCCGTGAGCTGGGCGACGAGCGTCTGGTACTCGAAAACGGCCTGGAGCGTCCCCTGGCTGGCTTCCGGCTGGTAGGGGGTGTAGGCGGTGTAGAACTCGCCGCGGGCGGCCAGGTCGTCGACGACGGCCGGGACGAAGTGGTCATAGCTCCCCGCGCCGAGGAAGCAGACGCGCCGGTCAGCCCCCTCGTTCTGGGCGAGGAGGCCGCCGACCTTGTTGGTCAGCTCGAATTCGGTGAGGGCGGGAGGGATCTGGAGGGGGCGGTCGAGCCGGAATTCCGGCGGGACCATGTCGAAGAGCTGATCCAGAGAGTCCAGCCCGACGGCCGCCAGCATCACGCGGACGTCGTCGGGCGTGTTCGCGATATAAGCCATGTTTCTCCCAGGGTGAGGAACGCGTCGCAGCCGACTCGCGGACGCCGCGTCTCGATCGATCCGATCAATGCTCGTCTTCGGCGATCTTGGTCTCGTAGGCCGCGTGGTCCAGCAGCTTGCCGGCATCGGCGGGGTCGTCGACCTTGATCTTCACCAGCCAGCCCTTCGCGTACGGGTCTTCGGAGAGGACCTGGACGTCGTCGACCACGGCCTGGTTGACCTCGACCACCTCGCCGCTCACCGGCGCGTACAGGTCGTTGACCGACTTGACGCTCTCAACCTCGCCGAAGCTCTTGCCGGCGGTCAGACGGTCGCCCACCTTGGGAAGGTCGATGGTCAGCAGGTCGGTGAGCTGGTCGACGGCGAACTTCGAGAGGCCGACGACGGCGGTGTCCCCCTCGACGTCGATCCACTCGTGCGTCGGAGCGTAGCGGAGGTTTTTGGGATCCATGAGATCGGGTCCTTGGTCCTGCGTTGGAATGCGAAAGTCGTTGCGGCTGGGTCTGGGAGATGGATCAGACCTTCGGCCGCTTGTAGAAGGGAAGTGGGACGACCTCGGCCGGCTCAGCCTTGCCCCGGACGTCGACGACGACCTTTGTCCCCGGTTTGGCGAACTCGGGGTCGATCAGGGCCATCGCCAGGCTCTGCTGGAGCGTCGGCGCGAACGTGCCGGAGGTGACCGTCCCCAGGGTGCGGTCGTCGCTGGTGACCGTCGCCCCCTGGCGGGCGATCCGCTTGCCGTCCAGCTTTAGGCCGATCCGCTTCGAGCCGGGGTTCTGCTGCTGCTGTTTGAGCGCCTCCGCCCCGACGAAGTCCCCCTTGTCGAGCTTCACGGCCCAGCCGACGCCGGCGGCGAAGGGGTCGATCGAGTCCGACAATTCGTGGCCGTACAGGGGCATCGCGGCCTCGAACCGGAGCGTGTCTCGCGCTCCCAGGCCGATCGGAGCGACGCCGAACGCGGAGCCGGAGTCGAGCAGGGCGAGCCAGACCTTGAGGGCTTCGGGGCCGGGGACGATCAGCTCGAAGCCGTCCTCGCCGGTGTAGCCCGTGCGGCTGATGAGAGCCTCAACCTCGCCGCTCACCCGGCCCGCCACGACATGGTAGTACTTCAGGCCGTCGAGCGGGACGTTGACCAGCGGTTGGAGGGTCGCCGCGGCCGAGGGCCCCTGGACGGCGATCATCGCCGTCTCCAGGGTTTTGTCGGCGAGCGTCGCCTTGAAGCCTTCCTGATGTTCAGCGAACTGGGCGACGACGCGGTCGCGGTTGGACGCGTTGCAGACGACGTAATATCCCTTGTCCAGACGGTAGACGAGGATGTCGTCGATCAGGCCGCCGAGGTCGTTGGCCAGCAGGCTGTACTGGATCTTCCCCGGTTCCAGCTTGGCGGCGTCGTTGGTGGCGACCGTGTTGATCCAGGGGAGCGCCTTGGGGCCGTCGAAGGCCAGTCGGCCCATGTGGCTGACGTCGAACAGGCCGACGCCGTTCCGGACCTTCTGGTGCTCCTCGACGATGCTCGTGTACTGGACGGGCATCAACCATCCCGCGAAATCGACCATCCGGCCGCCGTTGGCCTCATGCCAATCGAAAAGGGGAGTTTTCAACGGGGACGAATCGGCCATATCGACGACGCTCCGGGCGGTCGGTCACGGCGAGAGGTAATCGCAACGGTGAACGTGGATTGTATCCAGACGAACGAAAGACCACAACCGAGCCGGCCGAGACTCGACCCAGGCGTCCGATGCGGTGTTCACTCAGGATCGATCCCCAATTCACGCAGTTTTGCGGCGAGTCGATCGGCCCGCTCGCGTTCAGCGCGAGCCACGGCGTCGGCTTCTTCGCGGGCCAGGCGTTCGGTCTCGGCTCGTTGGCGTTCGGTCTCGGCTCGTTGGCGTTCGGCGCGCGTAAGATGGTCGGCTTCCTCGCGAAGTCGGCGTTCGGTTTGGGCTCGCTCGTGTTCGAGATCGGCGCGGCGCTCGGCCTCACGACGACGCCGGCGTTGGATCTTGGCGGCGCGGAGGGCGACTCTGCGGTCGCGCATGATGTCCTGGACGTGCTGGAACGCCTCGCCGTTGGGGCGGCGAATCACCAAGGCCTCTTTTCCCGGATGGGGCTCGAAAGTCACGCCCAGCCGCGGACTCGTCCAGCTATCGACCGCCTCGATCGACTCCAGGCCCCCCTCGCCGCGCAGCCAGCCCTGGAAGCGGCCGGTCTCGGGGTCGTAGTAGTAATACTCCTCGACCCCCCGTTCGTCGTAGATCTCCTGCTTCTCCCGCATCCGCCTGGCTGTGTTGGACGGGGAGTGGATCTCGAAGACGACCTCCGGCGCGTGCCCTTCGATCCACTCCTTGTACGAATGCCGGTGCGCCTTGGGGCGGCCAAAGGCGACGAAGACGTCCGGGGCGATGCACTTCTTGGGGTTCGTCTGGTCGAAGTACCAGAGCAGGTCGCAGGCCACCAGAACGTCGAGTCGGTCCTCGAAGAGTTCCTCGAGGTTCTCGGCGATTGTGACCATCCAGCGATACTGGATCGTACTATCGGCCATCGGTTTGCCGTCGCTGTCGGGGAACCTCGGGTCGTAAGCGTCCCAGAACGGCGGGTCGAGCAGAACGATCTCCGGGGCTGGTCGCGGGTCGGGCTTGGCGGTGCTCATGGCGGAAGCTCCGCGGGCTTTCCTTTGGTTCAGGCGTTCAGTCAACCTATAGCACACGACATGCCGAATGCCCAGGGCGATCGTCGGCTGAGTCCGTACGGACGATGCGTCAAGCCTCAGCGCTCGGCGAGTTTCTCCCGGATCCGGGCCAGTAGGGCCGCGTCCGGCGGGGCGTAGGGGCGGAACTTCTCGATCCGGTTGTGTTCCTCGCTGTAGTAGAGGGCCCGGTTGGCGCCGAGCTTGGCGGCGGCCGGGTTGTCGAGCAGGTGGCCGGAGTCGGTGGGGCTCATCTGGAAGAGGACCCGCATGCCGAACTCGCGGAGCTGCTGCATGGAGACGCAGCGATTGAGGTTGTTCACCGTGTCGCACCAGGCGATCAGGTGGACGCCGTAGCCGGGGCCTTCGCGGAGAATCAGGTCGATCAGGTCGGCCGGGGTCTCCTGCTCGCGCTCGCCGAAGTGGAAGTCGTCCTCACGTCGGCGGAGGTCCCGGAAGCGCGGGAGGTCGTGGACGAAGAGGAACAGTTTGGGGCCGTCGTCGGCGTCGGGCTCGCGGCGGCGGTTCAACTCGGCGGCGACTTCCGTCGTGAACGTGACCGCTTCACGCCAACCGCCGACCTTGACGCCGTGCGGGAGCGCCTCGGCGACCTTGCGGAGGGCGTCGGCGTGCTCGGCGTCCTCGGGGGTGCCGTCGAGGATCCAGAATCGCGCCCCCTCGCGGACAAGGTCGTCGCCTGCCGGCGCGAACTGCACGGCCAGGCTAACCAGGGCCGAGGCCGTCACGCCGAGGGCCCCTTCCTCGTTCTGGCCGACGATCAGCAGGTGATTCGCCCCCTGACGGCGGAAGAGGGCCGCCGTCGGGTCCTTGATGGCCACCGGGTCGCCGAGCCACGCCTGCGCCGACCGGGGAGAGTCGGGCCAGGAGGGGGCGTCGAGCCGTTCCAGCAGCCTGGGATTGGCGGCGAAATCGGCGCGGGCGTCGCCCTCGAAGACGATGGCCGTGCGAGCGGTCACCTTCGGGTGGGAGTCGACCAGCTCGCGGATCTTGTCGAGGTAGTCTTCACGACGTTCCTCGCCCAGCCAGACGACCTGGAAGGCGTGGTTCCCCTCGGGAGCGCCGTTGGCGTCGTTGTAGATCGCCTCGCCGGGACGGGAGAGGGCCTTGGCTGCGGGGTTGCTCTCCGAGAGGATCAGGTGTGAATCGGTGTCGCTGCACTGGAGGGCGATTCGCACGGCCATCTGGCCGAGCGTGCTCCTCGCCAGCGTGAACGCGCCGCCGAGGCTCTGCGAGCCGAGGATTACGTGAATGCCGAACGCTCGACCCTGGCGGACGAGGCGGTCGAGCAGGCCGGCGGCCTCCTGCGCCAGTTTGTCTTCATCGACGAAGAACTCCTGGAACTCGTCGACCACCAGCAGGATGCGGGGCAGGGGGGGCGCGCCGGGCGTGTTGCGGAAGCCCTGGACGTCCTGGACGCCGGCCGCCCGGAAGCGATCGGCGCGGATCTTCAACTCGGCGTCGAGACGGGTCAGGACGCTGACGCCGAACTCGCGCTCGCTCTCGATGGCCACGACGCTCGCGTGGGGGAGATGGTGAGAGGCGTAAACCTTGAACTCGACGCCCTTCTTGAAGTCGATCAGATACAGGTCGATCTCGTCCGGGCTGTATGCGAGCGCCAGGTTGACGATCAAGGCGTGCATCAACGTCGATTTGCCCGAGCCCGTTCGACCGGCGATCAGGACGTGTTGAGACGTTCCCTTGCCCAGCATCAGGTGCTGCCGTTTGGAGGCCGCCGCCTTGCCGAGGGGGACGTCGATGTCCGAGCGACTGTCGCAGGTCCACCAGGAGTCGGCCGCTGGCGCGATGAACTCGAAGGGGACCTCCACGCGCTTGGCCGCTTTGGCTGCTTCGCCGATGCGCTGGATGAGCCGGGTGGCGGCGTCGCCAGTTGGGGGCGAGTCTGGCGTGAAGGGGTACGATCCTAGCTCGGGGTCGTCCCAGGCGAGGGCTCCGTCATTCCAGGTGAGTCGCGTGCAATACGGGCGCAGGTCGGCCAGGCGGCAACTGGCGGGGATCTCGCGGCCCTCGTCGACGGCGACCAGCGTCAGGACGCCGCAAGGGGGGCCGCCGGCGACGATCGAGGCCAGACGCGCTGCGGCCTTTTCATCGAACTTGGTCGGGTAGTCGACGACGACCAGGACGCGATAAGGCTCGGCGACCTCGCCGGCCACGGCGTTGTATTCCTCGATGGAGGCGTACTCGTTCCGCAGGAACTTCTGGGTGACGTGCTCCATGTGGGTTTCGAGGTCGGCGAGCCGCTCCTCGATCTGGCGGGCGTCGGTCCAGACCTGGTTGTTGACGAGCGCCTCGTCGAAGTCGGCCAGGTGCATGAAGGCGCCGAAGCCTCGGCCCAGACCGATCGGATCGACGATCGTGAATCGGACCATGCCGGGCGGCACGGTGGTCAACAGCCGGAGCATGGCCGCCTGGATGGCCGTGGAGGCGGCCGCACGACCCTCGGCGGGGGTCTCGATCAGGAGATTCGCCGCTGAGGGGAAGGGCCGGAGCGCGGGGATCCGGAGCTGGTTGGGGAGCCCTTCCATCAGGTCCGGGTCGGCCGGCAGGCCGCCGGGGAGGCTCGCCAGGTCGACGTTCACGGTGCCGAACCGCAGGGCCGGCGGGATGGCGCTGGGGAGATCCGCCTCGTCGGCCGTCGAGTCGTTCCAGTCGATCCCCAGTCCGTCGGCGAAGCGGCCGACCTCATCGATCGCGGCGAAGGCCGAGGTCGCGGCCTCGCGCCATCGGGACGCGTTCGCGCGGCGGTCGGTGTCGAAGACGGCCCGGGCCTGCTCCTTGAGGGACTTGTGATCCGCTTCCAACCGGGTCGCGCCGGCTTCGGCCTTGGCTTTCAGGTCGGCCGTTTTGCGCTGGTGGGCCTCAGCGGTCTCACGCTCGCGGCGCTCGTGGGCTTCCTGATTCTCGCGGAGCTTGCGGCCGTAGACCTCGTTGATCTGGCGCAGACGCTCGTCGCGATCGGCCTCTCCCTGGGCGATGGCCAGGGTGTGTCGTTCCTTCGCCTGCTCGGTCTCCTTCTCCTGGCGTGCGGCGAGGGTCTTCAGCGTTTCCTGGAACTTGCCGTCGATCTGCGCCCGGCAGTAGTCCGCCAGCCCGCCGGCGTCGGCCGCCGACTGCATCAACGGGACGTACAAGCGTTCAAGCTGCTGCTTCGCCAGCGCGATCAGCTTCATTCGGAGCGCCAGCCCCAGCGCCAAGCCGACGACCGCCAGGACGGCGATAATCGTCGGGTCGCCGCTGAGGAAGAGACCGATCAGCGCGCCCAGCACGGTCGTCGTGGCGTAGACCCACGCTTCCTTGGCCCCCTCCAGCGAGCGCGGAATGATAAGCCGTTCCAGCAGTTTGAGCGGCGGGCCCATGCGGGAGAGGCGTTCGAACAGTTCGTCGCTGGGCTCGGTGAACTTGGCGTAGTTCTCGCGGGTGGGAGGCGGTGGATCAGGGTTGAGGCCGAACTTACGGAACTCGTCGGCGAGGACGGCGAGCCGCTCGCGATAGGAGTTGAGGATTTCGACAGCGTCCTGGACGGGCTTGAGCGCGACGGCCCGCTCCTTCATGGCGACTTTTTGGCCGGAGTCGTGAGCGGCGACGGCGTCCTGCTTGTCGCGGGCAAGCTTCGACTTGGCCGACTGTCGGAGGGAGTCGAACTCGGCGGCGATGCGGCGGCTCCCCATCGCGAACTCGTTCTTGGCCTGGGACTCCGCGGCGGATGCCGTCTCGGCCAACTCGCGCCGGCCGTTCTCTCCGGCGGCGGCAGCCTCCTTGTCGAGTTGCTCGATGCGGCGGGCGAGGGAGTCCTTTTTCGAGTGGTACTCGTGATCAGCCTCGGCGTCCTTGGTCCGGCGTGCGGCCTTGACGGCGGCCTCGGTCTCGGCACGCTCGGCGACGGCCGCAGCCAGGGCGCGGAGCGCGTCGCGCTGGGCGCGGAGCAGGTCGGCTGTGTTCGGGGCGTCGGCCGAGGTTTCGTCCGAGGCTCTGAGGGAAGTCGGCGTCACGAGAGTTCACTCCGATCCGAGCAGTCGCGGCGGACCTTGTCGAGCACTTCGGCGAGCTTCTGGAGGCCGACGACGGCGGCGTCGACGGCCGGCGACAGCGGTTCGAGGTGCCGCTCTTCGAACCGACGACGGACGACGTCGCTCCACGTGGCCTCGGTGACGAGCCAATGGTCGTTGAGGATCCGGATCGTCTGCTTGAGCCGGGTCGCCCCGGCGAGAACCTTCGCGTTCGCCACGTCAGGAAGACTCCGTCGGGGCAGGGGGCTGGTTCGGGGCGGAATCGACCGGCTCGTCCTTGTCGATGACCTCGCGAGCGACGGCTTCCAACTCGGGCGTCGCGCGGGCGATCCCCCCCTCGGTCGGCCCAGGCGTTCCGCCGCCAGACGGGGGATGGACCTGGAGGTAGGCTTCCAGCGCCTCGACAATCCGGGCGAGGAGGGCGACGGCCCGGGGAACGTCGGACGCGGACAGATCCTTGAGACGCTGCACCGAGCCGTGGTATTCGAGCACCGCCTGGTTGAGCGCCGGCTGCCATTTGCGAACGGCCATCAGCCTTTTTTCCGCGTCCTGGAGCGAGGCCTCGGCGTTGCGGAGCCGTTCCTTGGGCTCGGCTAGAGACGGATGGTGTTCGGGGGTCTTCTGGAGCTTGAGGCGAAAGAGCTCGGCCTTGGCGGCGGCTACTCGCTCCCGTCGGCGTTTGATCTGCTCTTGCCAGTACATCGGCCGCTCTTGCTGGAGCCACTGGACGGTCCGACGGATCTCCGCGTCGGCCGCGCCGAGGGCGGCGAGCACGTCCTCGCCGTAAAGCGCCAGCGCGGTCCGAAACTCGCGCAGGGCGTCGATCGAATGGACTTCAGCCTGGCTGCTCATGGCGTTGTTCGATGGCCCCCCGAGAAATCTACGTGGTGCGGGGTGGTTCGCCGACGGGATGAACCCATTCTAAGCGATCGGTCGTGGCTTGGGGATGTCCCTGCGGCCGAAGCGCTTCGGGGACTCCTTGAGCCGGCGGGAGCGATCGGCTACGGTTGGTCCCTAACTCCGCTCGACCCACTCGCGACGACCGCCATCATGACTCACCGACTCGCCGAAGCACCGACCGCCCTCCCGCCGGACCTCCACGCCGAGTATTCGCGTCGACTCGCCCTGCACGAAGCCGCCCGCGCCCGCTGGGACCGATTCGACGCCCGTGTGGCCGACCTGCGGCTGGCGGTGTTCGTCGCGGGAGCCGCCCTAGCGGCCTACATCTACTTCCAGGGCGTGCCGTCGTGGTGGTGGCTGGCGGCCCCGATTGCGGCGTTCGTCGCGCTGGTGCTGGCCCACGAGCCGATCAGCCGTCTCGCCGATCGTTCCGCGAGGACGATCGAATTCTACAAGCGAGGGCTCGCCCGGCTGGAGGACCGATGGGCTGGAACCGGTGAGACCGGGCTGGCCTTCCTGGACGTCGAACATCCCTATGCGGCCGACCTGGACGTCTTCGGCGTCGGCTCGCTGTTCGAGAGGCTCTGCCTCGCGAGGACCAGGGCCGGCGAGGAGGCGCTGGCCTCTTGGCTGCTGGCGCCGGCTTCTCCCGAGGTCATCGCGGCGCGTCGCGAGGCGGTCGTCGAGTTGCGTCCGCGGTTGGACCTGCGCGAGGATCTGGAACTGCTCGGGGCCGACGTCCGCGCGGGGATCCATCCGGCGTCGCTGTCGGCCTGGGGGGAGACCCCCCGCGTCTTCCCGACGCGGCCGGTGCGCGTCGTCGCCTTCATCCTGGCCGCGTTGGGATCGGCTGCCCTGATCTTCTGGATCTACATGCAGGACTTCCCTCGGTTCCTCCTCTTCATGCTGATCCTGGCGGTTGAGGGCCTTTTCGCCTGGAGGGTGTCGCGGCGGGTCGACGCCGTTCTGGAGGGGATCGACGAGAAGGCCCACGACCTGCACATCCTCTCGGGCCTGCTGGACCGCATCGAACGCGAGCCGATGAGCGCCCCGCTGCTGAGATCGTTGCGCGAGTCGCTCGAGACCGGCGGCCGACCGGCGTCAGAGCGGATCCGATCGCTCGGTAAGCTGTTGAACCTGCTGGATTCGGGCTCGAACCAGTTCTTCCAGCCGTTCGCTTTGGTGATGCTCTGGCGGACGCAGTTGGCCATGAAGGTCGACGCCTGGCGCGCCGAGAACGGCCCCCAGATCGCCGGCTGGTTGGCAGCCGTGGGGGATTTCGAGGCCCTCTCGGCTCTGGCCTGCTATGCGGCCGAGAACTCGCAAGACGTTTTCCCGGAGGTCGTCCCCGGCCCGGCGCTGTTCATCGCCGAGGGACTGGGCCATCCCTTGATCCCTCGGGCGCAGTGCGTCACGAACGACGTCTCTCTCGGCGAGGAGACGACGGCGATCGTCGTCAGCGGATCGAACATGTCGGGCAAGAGCACGCTGTTGCGGGCGATCGGCGCGGCGACGGTCCTCGGTCTGGCGGGAGCTCCGGTGCGGGCGACTCGTCTGAGGTTGTCGCCGTTGGCCGTGGGGGCGACTCTCCGCGTGCAGGATTCGCTCCAGGCCGGGCGGTCGCGGTTCTATGCCGAGATCACCCGCGTCCGACAGATCGTGGACGTCTCCCGCGGGCCGTTGCCCTTGCTCTTCCTGCTCGACGAGCTGTTCAGCGGCACGAACTCCCACGATCGCCGCGTCGGGGCCGAGGCGGTCATCCGCGGCCTCCTCGACCGCGGCGCCGTCGGCCTTTTGACGACTCACGACCTGGCGCTCGCCGAGATCGTGGCCGGTCTCGGTCCCCGCACGCTCAACGTCCACTTCGAGGACCACTTCGAGGACGGAGTCATGCGGTTCGACTACCGGATCCATCCGGGAGTCGTCACGCATTCCAACGCCCTTGCCCTGATGCGGGCCGTGGGTTTGGAGGTATGAGACGTAGCGGTTCGCGGTCCCAATGGCATAGTGGGATTATCGCGATGCGTCCAGGTAGGGGTGCGGGGTGAGTTGAGTCAAGCAAACCTGCCGATTCTGATCGTTAAACGCCACCACCCGGGCCGTGATCGTTTCGCCGATCGCAGGATAATCATCGAGGCTGTACCGTCGCTGGCGCGCATCCAGAAACTGGATGACTTCGAGTAGCGCCGGGAAGCCTACCCCGATATCCACAAACACCCCGAATGGTCGTCGGGCGATCACGGGACCTCGGACTGACTCTCCGACAGCGAGCTGGGCCTGGACGGCGGCCCATTCTCCGGCCTTGTCGGGGGACAAATGGTCGCCGAAGGGCCACTCGGCGTCGCTGATCACGCTCATTCGGCGCGCCCTTGAGCCGAGTAATGGAATGGACAGCCTGGCAGGCAGGGTCGAGCCCCAGCCCACGGGTTGGAGACTCGACCTCGGCGATTACCGACTCGCCCCAGTGCCAGGGATGCTCAGGAGAGCTTGTCGAGCCGGCCGGTGCTGTCCCCGAGGCGTTCGCAGGGGACGTCCATTCGGTCGAGCATCGAGAGAAACAGGTTGTTGAGCGGCTGGGGCTTATGGACGACGTGCCGACCGGAGTCGATCGTGCCGCCTCCCCTGCCCATGACCAGGACGGGGAGATCGTCATGGTTGTGGCGGTTGCCGTCGGAGATGCCGCTGCCGTAGACGATCATCGAGTTGTCCAGGATCGAGGCTTCGCCCTCCTTGCTCTCCTTTAGCTTCTTGAGCATGCGGGCGAATTCTTCGATGTGGAAGCGGTTGATCTTGCGGATCTTCTCGTGCTTCTTCGGGTCGTTGGCGTGGTGTGAAAGGTCGTGGTGGCCTTCGGGGATATCCAGGAATGGATACGGGCGGGTGCTCCCCTCGTTGCCGTACATGAAGGTGCAGATGCGGGTCGTGTCGGTCTGGAAGGCCAGAACCATCAGGTCGAACATCAGCCGGACGTGCTCGGCGTAGTCCTTGGGGACGCCCGCCGGACGAGCGACGTTCAGGTCCGTCGGACGCTCGTCGTCGAGATCGGCCCGTGCGATGCGCTGCTCGATTTCGCGGACGGCCGTGAGGTATTCGTCCATCTTGCGGCGGTCGTTCTGGCCGATCCGCCGTTTCAGGGCCTCGGCGTCTTCCAGCACGAAATCGAGGATGCTCCGCTCATACAGGCTGCGCTTCTTGCGGTCGGCCTCGGAACCCGTGAGGTTGCGGTTGCCGAAAAGCCGGTCGAAGACGAGGCGGGGATTGATCTCCTTGGACGACGGCGTCGTCGGCGACCGCCAGGAGATGTTGGACGAGTAGGCGCAGCTGTAGCCGGAGTCGCAGTTGCCCGACTGGCCGCCGCGTTCGATGCCCAGCTCCAGCGAGGGGAGCCGGGTCGCCGAGCCGAGCTTCTGAGCCGCGACCTGGTCGACCGAGACGCCCACCTGGATGTTGGCGCCGTCCGTCTTGACTGGGTGGACGCCGGTCAGGAAGCACGAGAGCGACCGGGCGTGATCGCCGGGCCCGTCTCCCTTGGCGCGGGCGTTGTCCTGAGCCAGACCGGTGAGGACGAGCATGTCCTGCTTCAGAGGCGCGAGAGGTTCCAGGATCCAGGGGATCTGGAAGTCGCGGCCCTCAGCGCCGGGCTTCCAGTCCTGCATGTGGACGCCGTTGGGGACGTAGAAGAAGGCCATGCGGCGGGGGCCGGCGGGTCCCTTGGCGGCGGGAGCAGCCGCGACCGCCATGGACTCCATCCAGGGGAGGGCGATGGCTGCGCCGACGCCTCGCAACAGGGTCCGGCGGGAGATCTTCGCTCGGCTCATGGGTCGGCTCCAGTCGCGGGGTCGTTGCGGGCCGCTGAAACGCCTGTTCAAAAGGACCTGAGAGAGGGGGACAGTCCCATTTTGCTCCGTGGACTCCGCAAAATTGGGACAGTCCCCGGCCCTTTTGAACCGACTTTCTCAACCGCGGCGGCGCAGGAAGGGCTCGCTCTTGACGATCTCCAGCACCATGCGGGAGAGTCTGTACTGATCGGCGGATACGTTCTTGACGATCTTGTCGACGACGCAGGCGTCCGCGTCTTCAAGGCCCCGGCCGAGGCCGTAGGTCAGCATCTTCTCGGCCAGGCAGCGGGTGAATTCCTGCTTGCGAGACTTGAGGACCGACTTCAACTCGGCCGGGCCGCGGAACGACTCGCCGGTGGGAAGTTTGGCGGAGGCGTCGATCGGCAGGCCGCCGTCCTTGTCGCGCCAGGCGCCGACGGCGTCGAAGTTCTCCAGGCCGAATCCGGGAGGGTCGAGCCGCGCGTGGCACGAGGCGCAACTGGGGTTCGCTCGGTGCTGCTCCATTCGCTGGCGGAGCGTTCCAGTGAGCTGCCCCTTGGAGTCGTCGGCCAGGTCGGGGACGTCCGGCGGGGGGGGCGGCGGCGGCGTGCCGAGGATCTGTTCCAGGATCCATTTCCCACGCTTCACCGGCGAGGTCCGCGAGGGGTTGGAAGTCACGGTCAGGATGCTGGCCTGGGTGATGAGCCCGCCGCGATCGCCGTTCTTGAGGGCGACGCGACGAAACTCCGGCCCCTGGACGCCGGCGACCCCGTAGTGCTTGGCCAGCCGTTCATTCAGATACGTGTAGTCGGCGTCGAGGAAGTCGAGGAGCGGGCGGTCGTTTCGAAGGATGGAGCTGAAGAACATCTCGCTCTCGGTCTGCATCGCTTCACGGAGAGGCTCGTCGAAGGTCTTGAACTGCTTGCGGTCGGGGTTGGCCGTCTTCAGGTTCCGGAGCTGGAGCCACTGGCCGGCGAAGTTCTCCACGAACGCCTGGGCCTTGGGGTCCAACACCATCCGGCGGGCCTGCTTCTCCAGAGTCGCTTCCTCATGGAGTTTTCCTTCCAGAGCGAGCTTGAACAGCTCGTCGTCGGGCATGCTGCTCCAGAGGAAGTAGGAGAGCCGGGACGCCACCTCGAAGTCGTTGAGCGGCATCCCTCCTTCGACGGGGATCACCTTGCCGTTCCTGTCGCGCTTGGGCCGGAACAGCTCGACGCGGAAGAGGAACTGAGGGGAAGCCAGGACGGCCTGCACCGCCAGTTGAATGCCGCGCTCGTAGCTCTCGCCGTTCTCACGAGCCAGTTCGGCCAGGCGGATCACCTTGGCGACCTCGCCGCCGGTCACGGGGCGGCGGTAGGCCCGTCGGAGGAAACGGTCGAGGACGGCCTCGGTGCAGGCGGCGACGTCCTGAGGGCCCGTCGGCGTGCGGAAGATGATCTGCTTCTGGCTCGGCGGGGGGGCGTCCCCCTTCATGGTGATCGGCCCCTCGACCTCGATCGCCTGGACGCACAGGTTGCGGTCGCGCTTCTTCGGGTCGGGGATCTTGGGGTCGTAGAAGTCGTTGAGGAACGCGGCCGAGATCTTGCGGGGCCCGCCTCGGAGCTTCTCCTTGATCTCGTAGGAGGCGGTCGATCCCTCGACGGCCTTCACGTCGAAGGTTCGGATCGACTTGCCGTCGATCTTGACGGCCATCCGGGCGGGCTCCGGGCCGGCCTGCTGGGCCCAGGCTTTGACGCGGATGATGTAAGTGGCGTCGCGAGGGAAGGCGTGGGGGACGGCGACCTCGCCGTTGGTGCCGAGAAACCGGCCGTCGGTTGAATGGGAGGACCCGCCGGCGGCGTCGAGGGCCGGGCCGTCGTACGTCTTCACGGGCGGTCGTCCGCCGTTTCCGACGAGAATCGCCTGGGAGGCGATCGACTCGGCCGCGGCGAGGTATTTCTCCATGAGGATCGGCGGCAGGCTCAGGACGTCGCCGATGTTGTCGAACCCATAGCCGACGTCGTCCGAAGGAAAGTCGTCGGCCGGCTGGAAGTCGACGCCTGTCAGGTCGCGAATCGTGTTGTTGTACTCGACTCGATTGAGGCGGCGGATCGTCACGCGGCCGGGGTCGACCGTCAGGCCGCAGTCGACTCGCTTCAACTCCACGTCGATCCACGAAGTGAGCGCGGCGACCTCGTCCTGGGTGGGCTGCGGATGGTCCTCGGGGGGCATCGTGCCGCCGGCCACCTGCTCCTTGAGTCGGCCCCAGGGCTTGCGGTTCGCGGACGGCGGCCCCTTGGCGATCAGCTTGTCCAGGTCGAAGCCCGACTCGGACTTCTCCCCGCGGTGGCAGGTGACGCAGTACTTGGTGAAAACGGCGCGAACCGACTCAGGGGCGGTCGACGACGCGGCGGGCTCCTCGGCGAGGGTGAGCGGGGAGAGGACGAGGCAAGTCCATGCGGCCAGGATTGGGGGGATCCCCGGCGATGTCATCGGCGGCTCCGGGCGGTGGGGTCGTCGGGCGGGGAGACTGTGGCGCAGAGGTTCGATCAAAGTTTAACAGGCGGCGTCGTCTCCGCCAACCAGAATAGAGTCGACATGGAGGAGGGCCCCCGGCGGCCTACTGGGACGACGACGGATCTGGCGGGTTCGGTCGGCTTCGCTCGTCACCCACTCTGGCCGAAGCCGTCGTCGCAACCTCTGGCGTCCATGGAGTTTGAGGACGGCATTGTGGTTTTATGGGCGGGTTCGTTCGACGAATTTCTCCTGACCTGTCACTCTCCCGCTCATCCGGTTCCAGGGGCGTAGACGCGTCCGTGAGAAGCCGAGGCGTCGAGCATCGATCCTCGAAGCGAGATTCGGAGCCGCCTGGGTTCGATTGGCTTCGATAACTCCGTCGCGAAACCGAGAACGCTGATCCCAACTCCCTGTCGATATGGGCTTTAGAACATCATCCATACTCCGTTAAACGGCTTCGTTCGGCCGGATTTCGCCCAAGCCCTGCCGGAACGCCTCCCTTCGCCCGCAAGACCGACGGCCAGATTGTCAAAGAGCGTCTCTATCAAAACAATGTTCGCCGCGGACGATATCGGTGCGAGAATCCGGGGGCCTCCGGCACCGCCTTGCGACGATGACTCCGGTAAGTACTCTCATTCGGGATGAACGGGCATCAGGAGAGGACGCCTTCGCGCGAGTGAGGAAGGCGGAAACCGAACTGACACCGAATATCGTGCGCACGTCCGGATCTGTGGGAGCCCTGGGGGGAGTAATCCCCAGGGCGACCCGGCCCGAATATCCCAGCGTGCCATAGACCCCGGATCACCTCATGCCGCCGACTGCTCCCGCCCCGCCACCGGTCGGCGTGAACCTAACCCCAGTAGATCCGGTGACGTTCGGCTCCCTGATCAAGCCGGACAGACCCATGATCTTGAGAGTAAAGTCCTCAAACTCTCGCATATGATCCGGGCATACCCAGACATAGCAGCCAGATCCGCACTCCTTGGCGTACGCGACGTAGCAGGCGTTCTTCGGCACGTCGTGCTTGTCGCGGCTGCACCCGAGCCATCCGGAGGTAATCTCTTCGAGTTCGTTGTTCGTGTCGTAGATCTGCCGACGGAGTTCGACTACGAGCGGGGTAGATTCTCGGAAGATCATATTTCCATACGCATCGAGCTTGCCCGTTGGAACTGTCAGGAGGGTATCGGGTTCGACCCTTTCCCAAGGCATGATAATGTCAACGTGGTTTCCAGAAACCAGCTTGTTGAATTTGTCCCGTCTCTCCTTCGCTTTTTGCGTGCTAATGCCAGGTATATCATCATGGGTGACTGATTTTTCGGGAACAGTACGCTTAGTTGTGATGGTAAAATCCCTGCCGTCGCTCTGCTCCGTCTTGACCTCAGCAGTAGGCTTATCAACCGTTCCAACGTAGTCTGGACCGGCCACCGTGTCAGGCTCGTCCGTCTTCAGGAGGTTTCCAAAGAATCCTCCGCGCTTTGTGACCTCCGCGTTGGCTAGGCTCGTTCTGAGGTCGTCGATCTGGTACGTCTGCTCCTTCAGTTCATGCGCCAGGTCATTCGCCAAACCATCCGTATACAGGTCGTCTTCGGCCCCGAATGCCCGGCGATAGGCAACCCTGAGCATCCTTAACTCAACGTCGTTCGTCACCGGCTCCATGTTCCACAGGTCGGTGACCGACCGTCCCGCGCCAAGATTTAGGAACGAATCGCTGATTACCTGTCCGGCTATCGTGCCGCTGTCGGTGATCTGCGCGGCTCCATCCTTCAGCGTCACATGGCGGGGGATGGCATACTGGTTGGCCGCGAAGGTGGCGAGGTTCTGCATCACTTGTCGATGCTGGATCTCATTTAGGGTCATCGCCTGGCGGACGGTGCTCCAGCGGAGCTGCTCGTTGGTACAGCCCGACAGGCCGAGTGTGGCGACGATGCCGAAAGCCAGATTCCGCACGCCCCACCTCCTGCCCGGGATCGCCTCCAGCCGCGAAGACACGCTGTCTTTATCGGTTCGTTTGGTTCTGCAGGTTGAACCGTTTGTAGGGATGGTCGAAAATCGGTGTCAGTTCAGGTGTCGAAAATCGGTGTCCGAAAATCGGTGTCGAAAATCGGTGTCAGTGTCGAAAATCGGTGTCAGTTCAGTCTTCCGCCTTCCTCGAGTTCGATAATCGGCGTCGGTTCGAATGCCACGAAGCTAGGACGCAAATCGCTGAAATTCAATATGTTGCGGCAGAGCAACTGACTGTGGCCAGGGGTTGGCAGGTCGTGTATTCCCCGGGTTTTCCAGAGAGCACCTTTCGGAAACAGAAAATTTGCCTTCCGAGTCGCCATGCACAAAGCTTTTATTCAGCAAGACTTACGGCTTAACTTCGTGGCATTCAAGCTCACAAGGATTATCCGCCCTTCGACCAGGTCCAAGATGCGATGTCGAGCGTCTCGAAGGTCATGGATCGTCCCCAAAGTGGCTATGACAGCCAGATTCGATGGGGGATCGACGGAAGGTTTTATCTGTGAGGATGTTCATGTGAATCATCCCGGCCAGGGCGTCCAGATTGACGAGATGGCGGTGTTGGGATAAATGGTTTCATCCAACCCCGAACATCCTAGTTGGGAAAGCCCCCCGAGGATCTTCTCCATGGCCTGTTCTTCCAGGTCGCCGTTGTCACGGAGCGTCAAGCGGGTCATCGATATCGTCGGTGCCGTGATCGCGCTCGCTCTGCTCACGCCTCTCCTGCTGGCGATCGCGGCGGCGATCCGGTCGACTTCACGAGGCCCAGTCCTGTTCGCCCAGGAGAGGACGGGGAAGAACGGAAAGCCCTTCCGCCTCTACAAATTCCGCACGATGACCGGTCCGCCCGCGTTCGTGGTCGGCAAGGAGACGCAGACCGACGACCCCCGGATCACAGCGGTCGGGCGTTGGCTGAGGCGGACGGGATGCGACGAACTTCCTCAATTGGCGAACGTCCTCCGGGGCGAGATGAGCCTGGTCGGCCCACGTCCGCTCCTCGCCTGGGAGAATGCGCTCTGTGAAGGTCGAGAGGCCCAGCGTCTGCACGTCCGGCCCGGGCTCACCGGCCTGGCGCAGGTGAATGGGCGGAACGCGATCCCTTGGAGCGAACGGATCGCCTGGGACGTCGTTTACGTCGAGCAGGAAAGTCTGTGGCTGGACCTATCCATCCTGCTGCGGACCATCCCCATAGCCCTCTTCGGTCGGCACGCCTACGCCACAGGTGCTGAGAAGGCTCGTCCGGCGCCGAGGATCGGTATCATCGAGGCTGCCGGGGAATGCGCCTGAGGGAGCAGTGCGGCTGTGGATAGACGATGACTCCGGTAAGTACGCTCATCCGGGATGAACGGGCATCAGGGCAGGACGCCTTCGCGCGAGTGAGGAAGGCGGGAACTGAACTGACACCGAATATCCGGCCTGACACCGAATATCCGGCCCGGGGGGAGCAATCCCCTCGGGCGACCCGGCCCGTCAGCCGTCCCGGTCGTCAATGATGATCTCTCGGATTTTCGCGGCTCATTAAGATTATCGATTCTCCGTCGTGCGCGCGATTGCTTAAAGTAATCGCGTTCTCGCTTATATCAACAACATCATAACATAACGACTCATGTGTCCACTCAAGAATGCCATATTCAGGCATGGGACTTACGGGGAGTTTTATGGTTAGCGTCATTGATTCATTAATGCTCCAGGCGGCGCTAAAAGGTAGAGAAGGAGGTGCGACTTGGCTCCATTCATTTGAGGCGTTTCGGTAGTCTGCCGCGCCATCCATCCTCAGTGTCATGAAGAAGGCGAATCGAGGAATTATGGGCACGAAAGAACCATTACTTGAAACTTCATGGGTTGATCGCCATGAACCTACCAAAGCCGAGTGAATGCCGGACCGGCCTTTCTTGTCATCGTTTGTTTTCATTTTAGGTCTCGGCTGGCAAGGGAAAATCGGTGTCAGGGGGAAAATCGGGGGGGAAAATCGGTGTCAGTTCGGGGGAAAATCGGTGTCAGTTCAGTTATCCGGAAAATCGGTGTCAGTTCAGTTATCCGCCCTCCTCGTGTCGAAAATCGGTGTCAGTTCAGTTATCCGCCCTCCTCGTGTCGAAAATCGGTGTCAGTTCAGTTATCCGCCCTCCTCGGGGGGGAGGGGAGGGGCCTCGTGTCGAAAATCGGTGTCAGTTCAGTTATCCGCCCTCCTCGCGTGTCGAAAATCGGTGTCAGTTCAGTTATCCGCCCTCCTCGGGGGGGAGGGGAGGGGCCTCGTCCTTGGTCTTCCCCAATAGCCCTGTGATCGGGGGGCTCCTCGAGGCCGAAGGTCACCTCCCGCCGATTGCCGAGACTGTCAGCCAAAATCGACGTGTTCCTGGACCAGCTCGTCCTCCCAGGCGTCCATCAGCGGCCAGTCGACTGCGCAGGTGCCGAAGTCGGACATGTGGGAGTAGCCTTCCAGGCGGGCGATGGTCTTGTCGATCATCGCGTTGTCCTTGCGGAAGATCGGGCCGTGGGAAGGGAGGAGGAATTTGACGTCGGAGTCGCGGATCCGCTTCAGGCTGGCGATGTAATCGGGGATGTTCGAGCCGTGGTGGGCGTCGATGGCGCCGACGCAGCCGTCGCGGAAGATGTTGTCGCCGGAGAAGAGCAGGTCGCCCATGCGGAAGGCGAGCTGACCGGCGGCGTGGCCCGGGGTGCTCCAGACCTCCAGCGTCCGATCGCCGACCTGGATCTTCGACCCTTCGTCGACCTCGACGTCCACCTTGCACTTGGGCATGGGGATGCTGATCCCCTGGGCGTCGATCCGGGCGAACGTGAACAGCTCGTCGCCGGACTCTATGGCCGGCACGCTCTTGGGGTGGGCGGCGATCGGGCACTTCAGAACGTCGCGGGCGCGGGCGAGCCCCTGAGTGTGGTCGACGTCGGCGTGGGTCGCGACGATCATCTTGCAGGCCGAGAAGCTGTAGCCGAGTTCTCGGATCAACTGGAGGACGGCGACGGCGTCTTCGAGAAAGCCGACGTCGATCAGGACGTATTCGTCGCCGCCGTCGATGAGGTAGACGTTGACCCCCATCCGCCGGCGGGCCTGGTAGTTCATTTCGATGACGTTGGGGAACAAATAGCGGCGTTGGGCCATTTCAAGCATCCACTCTCGGGAGGCCGCAAGGGGAGTTCGGGTCCAGCCGTACCCTTGCGGCGCGGGGGAGGTGCGGGCGACGGGCGTTCCCTGATTCTAGGGCGGCCGAGGCGACGGCTCAACACCGTCCGCAAGGTCGCGGCCGGCGACTTGACAGAGGCCCGTACGCGGGTTAGCCTGAATCCAGGCTCCGTCGTTGGAAGTTCCATGATCCAGAAGAGATGAGTTGACGACGACGAAGCTCTTCGTTGCGGCGGCGCGAATTCGATCGCCGTGGGCGGAGCGTCGCCGAAGCCCCTTCCTCCACGTCCCGACCGAGTCTTCGGCGTCGAAGTTCGGCCTGCCTCTCCGGCGGGGCCGTCGTCGTCGAGGCTGCAGGTCTCCCGATGGGGGCTGAGGCTCCATACCCTGGGCCGAGCCAGCGTCTGAACGGGCATTTCACGAGGTTCGCCGATATGATCACGATGTTCACCGCCCCGGGGCGCTCCGCGTCGCGTCTGGGGGGCGTACCGGTCGGCCTGTTCGCGCTCCTAGCCTGGTCCTGGACGAGCGTCGTCCCTGCCTTGGCCCAGCAGCCCCCCGGCGAACCCGCCAAGGCTGATGCGGCCCCGGCCGGCGAGGCGGAAGAGGCCCCCAAGCCGCTTCAGGACCCCTCCGCCACCCACCGAACCTCGACCCGAGAGCTCTACAAGGATCCGCTCGTCGAGGGGATGCTCGACCCCAAGAAGTTTCCGGAGATCCGCTCTCCCAAATCGACGACGTCTCAGGAGATCGCCCAGCTCAAGGCGATGGCCTCCAACCCGATCGTCTCGGTCGACGTCAATCTTATCACGAACGTCGTCAACGCCATGGTCGGCGAGATGACCAGCACCCGTAACCTCCAGGCGATCCGGGACCCGGGCGCCGAGAAGAACACGGCCGTCCAGACGGCGGTGCAGGTCGCCTTCCAGAACCTCGTCGAGCCGGTGATCACCTCGCGGAACGCGAAGAACGCCGCGTTTCAGACGCAGTACAACAAGATCCTGCTCCAGAAGCTTCCGCCTCTCCTCAAGCACCAGCTCGTCGCGCGGATCCACGCGATGATCATCCTGGCGGAGACCGCCAATCCCGACGCGCTGAAGATCTTCCTGGACGAGATCAAGAACCCGAACCAGACCGTCTGGGTGAAGCTCTGGGCGCTCCGGGGCGTCACCAACGTCAAGCTGCTGACCAATCGGCTGGCGGCCTCGCAGGAGATGGAGGCGGCCAAGACCATCTCCGACCAGCTCCTCAAGGGGAAGGAATGGCCCTGGTGGGTCCAGTTCCGGGGCCTTGAGGCCCTGGCGGCCCTGCGTCAGGGGTATTTGACCAACTCGCCCCGGACGGTCGACATGGCCGCGGTCGCCTTCCAGTATCTCATCGACGACAAGCTCCGCCCCGAAGTCCGGGCCGAGGCCGCTCGCGCCCTGGGCGCGATGCAGATCACGACGGCCGTCCCCAAGTTCAACTTCGAGCTGACCGCTTATGCGACGGCGCAGCTCGCCGCGTCGATCGTCCAGAGGATCGCCGACGGCTTCAGCGAGAACTCCACGCGGGCCCAGGAATTGACCGCGGTCCTCGTCGGGCCTATCTTCCAGACGTTCGAGGGGCAGCCGGGCGTCCGCGACAGCGGCCTGTTGAACAACTCGGCCATCGCCAACAAGGCGGACGTCCAGAAGTACTTCGACGCCCTGAAGCCAGTCGCCATGGCGGCCGCCGCGCTCGGCAACAACGCTCCGGCGGGTCAGATCCCGGGACTCACCGCCGACCTCAAGGCCAAGGTTGAGAAGTACAAGGCCGACCTGGCCAAAGCCGCGCCGGCCGACCCGAATCTCTTCCCCGGCGGGCCGAGCTACAACGGACCGGGCGAGGCCGCTCCGCGGCAGGCCGAAGCCGGTGGCCCGCGCCGTGGGCAATGACCCGGGCGGGGACCCATCGGCCCCGATTCTGGTCCCTGAGCTTCGCGACTACCATCAGATCAACGCCGAGGCCGTCCGACGCCTTGATCGGGGGGCCTCGTTCGTTCGCCTTGAAGGGCCGGCCGGGCATCGCCTGCTCCTGGCCGGCCTGAGCGGCCCCTGGCGCGCCGTCGTCGAGGTCGCCGGCCAGGCTGGGCCCGAACTGGCGGCCGGGCTCGACGCCCCCGGCCTGACGATCGTCTGTCGCGGCGTTTCGGCCGACGGCGCGGGCTCGGGATTGCGGGCCGGGACGTTGCTCTTGCTGGGAGCGACCGGAACGGCGGTCGGCTATCGGATGTCCGGCGGCCTGATCGTGGCCGCGAAGCGGGTCGGCCCTCGCGCGGGGCTGGGGATGACCGGCGGCGAGATGGTCTTGTTGGACCATGTCGGACCGATGGCCGGCGAACGACAGTCGGGCGGCGTTCTCGCCGTTGCTGTACCTGAAGCCATCCCTCATTTCGGGCTCAACGCACGAGGAGGCCGGCGGCTTCTCGGTCCGTCGGACGGCGGCATCGTGGAGCAGGCGCTTGAGCTGATCGCGCTGCACTCCTCGCATCCCGGCTGGGAGGGCTGAAGTGGGCTGGACCCGTGGCGTCAGACTGGCGATGGGCTTGTCGGTCTGCCTGACCGCCGCGGGCTGTTCCGAGGAACTCGGTCCGGAGTCGATCCCCACCACCACGGCCTCCGGCGTCGTCACGTTTTCGAACCGTCCGATGACCCAGGGGTGGGTGGAGCTTCAGCCTTACGACGGGGCCCTGGGCGATCCCACTTCGGCCCGGATCGGTCCTGACGGAAGCTTCCGATTCGATCGGGCCCCCGTCGGCAAGGTCGTCGTCCGACTCTTCGACGTGCCGCTCGAAGCCAAAGGGGCGATCTGGCTGCTGCGGACCCGCTCGCCGATCCGCCGCGAGACGCAATCTCCGGAGGGGCCGCCGATGCGGATCGACATCGCGGACGAGCTGTACCGTCACCAGTTGAGCCAGGCGGGAGCCGGTCGATGACGACCGAGCCCGAACGCTCGCTCCCCACCGCTTCCGCCACCTGTCGGGCTCGGGCCCTCTACCGCGACGGCGCCGGTGAATTGCACCTGAACTGGCCGCTCGAACGTCTGGGCGAGGCCATCCACAGCGGTGCGGGTACGCTCTGGCTCGACATGGAGAACGAGGCCGATACGCCGTGTCCGCTGGCCGAGACCATCCTGCGCGAGGTTTTCCGCTTTCACCCGTTGGCCGTCGACGACGCTCTCAAGGAGACGCACGTCCCCAAGATCGACGACTGGGACGGGTATCTCTACCTCGTTTTTCACTCCAGTCAGATCGATCCCGAATCCGACGACCTCCGTCTTCAGGAACTCGACGTTTTCCTCGGGCCCAACTATCTCGTCACCTATCATGAGGAGCCTCTGGAATACCTGACCGAGGCTCGAAAGGCGATCGAGGCGGACCCTCGCGACCGCATGAAGGACGGCGCGGACCACCTGCTTTTTCGCTTCCTCGACCGTTCGGTCGACCAATCCCTGGCTGCGATCGAGGTGCTCGACGAGCGGATCGACGACGTTCAGGACGCGGTCATGGACGACCTGGGCCCCCAAACGCTCCAGCAGATCTTTCGGATCAAGCGGTCGGCGATTCAGCTTCAGAAGACGTTCGGCCCCCAGCGCGACGTCCTCAACAAGCTGTCGCGCGACCCGTACAAGGTCGTCCAGGAGAAGCACCGAATTTACTTCAGGGACGTCTACGACCACATCGTCCGGATCCACGACATCTCCGAAGGCCTCCGCGACCTGATCGCCGGCACGCTCGACACCTACCTCTCGGTGATCTCGAACCGCACCAACGAGATCATGAAGACGCTCACCGTGGTCACGGTGATGTTCCTGCCGATGTCGTTCATCACCGGCTTCTTCGGCATGAACTTCTTCGGCGGCTCGCTGGAACTGGACGTCTGGATGCCGAAATGGCTCCTGTTCTTCGGCTCGCTGTCCGTGATGCTGCTCTCGCCCGTCGCCATCCTGGCGATGCTGAAACGCTGGGGGTGGTTCTAGGCTGGAATCGTGGCGGTTGAGCGGGCGCCGCGGCCTTCGCATCACTCATCGGGCGATTCCGCATCCAGGATTCGGGCGATGTTGCGTGCACCGTGCAGGACCCGGACGACATCGATTCCGTGAGCCGTTTCCAGGTAGAAAATCAAGTGCTTCTCGAAGCCTTGCACTCGCCACCCCCGCAGGCCTTCCAGGCGTGGATTGCTGCTCTCCCGACGTTCGCCGATCCCCGGCATGTCACAGATGGCTTCCAGCGTCGCGAAAACGTGATCGTAGTACCTGAACGCCGTTTCCAGGCTGGCTTCTTGAGCCAGGTAAGCCGCCTGCTCGTCGACGTCCCTGTCGGCCGCAGGGCGGAGCCGAAATCGCGGCGTCATCGCGGGCGGATGGCTTTATCAAGCCGTTCGGCCAGCTTCTGCTTCTTCGCCGCCCAATATTCCGGCGTGACCGGTATCGGTTCGCCGGAATCCAAGCCTTCCAGCAGGAGGGCGTCGATCCGCTCTTCAGCTTTCCGCTTCTGGTCGGCACGGATCAACTCGCGGATATATTCGCTCACGCTGCTGTATCCGCCTTCCGTCACCTGCTCCTGCACGAAACTCTTCATCGATTCCGGCAACGCCACGTTCATGGTGTCCATAAAGCTGCCTCCTCTGCTCCATCTTATCGGCGTTGGCAATCCTTGTCAACCCGTTGTCATGACATGCACGCATTTTTCGCGTGGCCATCCTGATATTCGCCTGGTCTACCTAATCGACTGACCGTGGCCTCGTGGCCACGAGCCTGGGCTACCTCCCCTCTCCGGCGAGAAGCACTACGGAATCGTCGACATCGTCCGCCTACTGCTGATAAGAGGGCATTCCCTTGGCTGATGGAAGTGGAAGGCCCTTTAATAGTTCGTGTATTCTTCCGGAGACTTTGTGTAGCAACGCCTTCATTCTATTGTCGTCAAAGAAATCGGATAACGATGCCTTCTCTGGAAACTGGCTACAATCCACGCTAAGAGTGCCAATGGGTTTATTCATGGTACCAAAAGGGCGTATTGGATGGCCCGCCACGAAGATCAAATCGTCTCTAATATGTCCTAACTTCTGAATGTAAGCGTGATGTTCACTCCGGAAGGTTTTATCGATGTGCAAGCACATGAAATTCCCAGCTCTTTTCACTTTGGAAATTATGAACCAGTCCTCGATTTCTTGCATGACGCCATTGGCGGTTCCTGAACACGGGATAATCGCGTCTAAATCTGCCGTGTAGATGTCGTCAGCCGCGAAGCACGCCAAGCCAACTAATTGGGTGTCGTCAGAACTGTTGCGGTGACAGAAGGCGCGAACGGAGGCGGGATTCACACCTAATTGATCAGCACACGACCTAGCCACGACTTCTAGGAGGATGTTGATTTGCTCCTTAGCCTGATCTAGCTTTACCTTTCTGGTAGTATCAACGATCCTCACCATGTTGGCGAGTATATTGCGGTTGCAAGACTGAAAAACTTGTTCCGCATTTTCGATAACCTGATTATCGTCGGATCCTTCAAACGTCTCATAAATTACACCAGACAAA
Source organism: Paludisphaera rhizosphaerae (assembly GCF_011065895.1). Lineage (NCBI taxonomy): Bacteria > Pseudomonadati > Planctomycetota > Planctomycetia > Isosphaerales > Isosphaeraceae > Paludisphaera > Paludisphaera rhizosphaerae. The sequence continues at coordinate 83,213 of NZ_JAALCR010000023.1, forward strand.
TCGCTCGGAATGTGGAGATTAGGCCCCGACTGTTCTGGATTCTTAGGTACAAGTAAAGCAACGCTTCCTCGCCCATTTATGCCTGCGAAAAGTCCCAACTCGAACACCACATTATCACGCACCACAAAAACATCGTTGCCGCGAATTCTCGTGGCATCGTCCGGGGAGAAGAAGAACACTCCATACTCGCATTCATTGAATGAGGAAATCAAATTTCCAAGTATGTCTTGGTCCAATTTCTTGGTCTCAATTTTCCAAGGCCTCGTCACGATATCTGTCTGGTCGGCCCGCCTCCTGGTGTCCCGCGCGAAAGCCCTAAGAGATTGGCCAAAAGCAATAGCCGCTTCATAAGATTCGCTTGACGATCCGACAAACATCCGAACGGTCCGCATCTCGTTTCCTCACTTCTGAAGATTTCGCGGTCCGAATGCGTCTTTTAGAAGTGCGTCGAGTCGATCCTGCAACCGCCGATCCGGTTTGTCACAAATGGATACAATCTCTGCCTGTGGACCGAACTCATTGATTACTTGTCTACAGGCCCCACAGGGGGCTGTGGGCGTCTCCGTCGGAGTATAGACAATGACCATCACAATTCGGGTCAATCCTAGCGAGACGGTATGGAAGACCGCGTTTCTTTCGGCGCATATGGTCAGGCCGTAAGACGCATTTTCAACGTTACAACCAGTGATGATCGAGCCGTCCTCCGTAATGACTGCGGCCCCGACAGGAAACTTTGAGTAGGGAGCGTAGGCATGTTGACTGACGCTCTTGGCCGCGTCCACGGCCTTTCTAAAGATATCATCCGGAACCATCGATCGCCTCCTCATGACCTCTTCCCACTTTTCGCCTCTTTGCCCCACGCCGATTTAGGAAGAATTCTCTGAGGCTGGGCGTGGCAAGGTCAAGAAGAAACTGGCAAATCCGGCGGTTTGGCAGGGGGACTTGGAAAGGGGGCCAGGCTGTCTTTGGCCAGGCTGTCTTCGCCGTGGCCAGGCTGTCCGGCTAAAATGGCTGTCTTAGGTGCGTGGCCAGGCTGTCCGGCTAGAGGGTCGTGCTGAAGGCGGCGAAGGATCTGGGGATCACGGTCGTCAGCCGGCTCCGCAAGGACGCGGCGTTGCGGACGCTCCCCGGCCCCAAGCCCGTCGGCTGACGCGGCCCCGCGCCGACCTACGGCGCGAAGGTGATCGACCTGGCCAAGCGGGCCGGCCAGAAACGAGGCTGGTCGTGGGGCTGCTTTGACCTCTACGTCGGGACGGCCGTGAAGCGTTACAAGACGTTCCTGGCGACCTGGCGGCCCGCCGGCGGCGTGATCCGCGTGGTGCTGGTCGACGAGCCGACCGGCTGGCGGGCCTACTTCTGCACCGACCCGGCCGCCACGGTCGCCGACGTCCTTACCACGATCGCCGATCGCTTCAGCCTGGAGAAAGACCAATCAAACTACACCTCAAGGCGAAGGTGGAGGGGAGTCCGGGCGAGCGATTACCATCGACGTCGCGGCGCTGCCTGAGCTGGCCGCATGGTGTCGAGAACGCCTGACGGGACCGCCTGGAGCCATCTCATGTCCACCGACGCTCGCCCCGCCGCTCCCCCCCGCGCTTGACCGAGCAGGTAATCGGTGTCAGTTCGGTAATCGGTGTCAGTTCAGTTTTCTGCCTTCTTCGCTCGCACAGGTAATCGGTGTCAGTTCAGTTTTCTGCCTTCTTCGCTCGCGAATTCGGCGCACAGGTAATCGGTGTCACACAGGTAATCGGTGTCAGTTCAGTTTTCTGCCTTCTTCGCTCGCGAATTCGGCGTGCCCTGGTATCGGCTTATTCCAGACAACCGATATCACCGGCGTCATCGTCCCAAGGCGGTGCCAGAGGAGGGCGGATTCTCGAACCGAGATCGCCCGTGGCGACCACTGTTTTGATAGAGGCGCTCTCTGACAATTCGGCCGTTGGTAATGCGGGCGAAGGAAGGCCTTCTCAGCAGGGCATCGGCGAAATTCGGTCGAACGAAGCCATTTCACGGGCTGTCAATGAGGAACTAAACCATTGGCTTATAATGAGTTATAGTCGGCGTCTTCGGTTTTGCGATGGAGCGATGAAAGCCAATCGAACCCAGGCGACCCCGAATTTAGTTCAAAGATCGATGCACGACCCCCTCGCCTCTTCGCGAACGCGTCAACGTCCCTGAAACTGGACGAGCGGGGGAGTGAGACGTCACGATGAACTTGTCAAACGAACCCGCCCACCGATCTACGACGACGCATTCAAGTTTGGTGGTTGCTTAAGGTTGCGACGACGGCTTCGGTCGGGACGGGCTGCGATCGAAGCCGTTCGAACCCACCGGCTCGGTTGTGGTGGTCCTGGTCGGGAAGCGGAAGCCAAACAGGCATGACTTGGAGTCACTCGACGTCCTGGCGTGGGATATACTTGCTAGAGGCCGTGTCGCGCGCCGGGGAGGCGAGGAGCGACGGCCGGGAAGGGGCGAGGGATGTCCACCCGCTGGCGAGTCCAACCGTTCGACCGCAATCGGATCGCCGCGCTGAGTCGCGCCGCGGGGGTGGCTCCGCTGGTGGCTCAGGTGCTGCTGAATCGAGGCGTCGGCGAGCCGGACGCGGCGCGAGCCTTTCTGGAAGCCCGGCTGAACGGTCTCAACGACCCTGAACTGCTCCCGGGCGCGGTCGACGCGGCCGATCGGCTGGTCCGTGCTGTCCGCGAAGGGCGTTCGATCGTCATCTACGGGGATTACGACGTCGATGGCGTCTGCGGCGTGAGCGTCCTCTGGGCGGCGCTCAAGCTGGCCGGGGCGAAGGCGGTCTCGTATTACATCCCTCACCGGGTGCAGGAAGGATACGGCGTCAACGCCGACGCCCTCCGGAAGATCGCCGCCGAGCATCCTAGATCGCTGGTGGTCACGGTCGACTGCGGCATCTCGGCCGTGGCCGAGGCCCGGCTCGCCCGCGAGCTTGGCCTGGAATTCATCATCACCGACCACCACACCATCGGCCATGAGCTTCCCGAGGCCGACGTCCTGGTCCACCCTCGGCTCCCGGGCGGTTCGTACCCGTTCGGCGATCTCTGCGGCGCGGCGGTGGCGTTCAAGCTGGCCTGGCAGGTCTGCAAGAGCTTCGGCGACGGCAAGAAGGCGTCGCCTCACCTGCGCAACTATCTCGTCGAGTCGCTCGGGCTGGTCGCAATGGCGACGGTCGCTGACGTTGTGCCGCTTCACGGCGAGAACCGGATCCTCGTGCGACACGGCCTTGCCGGGATCATGGGAGCGCCCACTCCCGGCATGCGGGCCCTGATGCGGGTGGCCGACTGCCTGAAGCGATCGAAGGTCACCACCGGCTCCGTCGGCTTCCACCTGGCTCCTCGCATCAACGCCGCCGGCCGATTGGAGCGGGCGATGCGGGCCGTGGAGATGCTCACCACGGCCGACCACGCACTCGCCGATGAGATCGCCGACGAACTCGACGCCGTCAACCGCCGTCGCCGCGAGGTCGAGGCTGAGATCCTCCGCCAGGCTCAGGAGCAGATCCGAACCGAGGGGGGGCTCAAGGATCGCGGGGCGATCGTGCTCGGCTGCAAGGACTGGCACCCGGGCGTCATCGGGATCGTCGCCAGCCGGCTGGTGGAGATCTACCATCGGCCGACCATCCTGATCGCCTTCGGCCAGGAGTTCGCCCAGGGCTCGGCGCGGTCGGTTCCGGGCTTCAACCTCTACGAGGCCGTCAAGGAGTGCTCCGAGGGCCTGATCGGGTTCGGCGGCCACTCGGCGGCGGCGGGCGTCCGGATGCACGAGGACCATTTCCCCGTCTTCGCCGAACGCTTCTCCACCCACTGCCAGACGGTCCTCACCCCCGAGCTTCGCGAGCGGGTGCTGAACATCGACGCCGAGGTCCCCCTGGCGATGCTGAATCTCAGCGTGATCGAGGACCTGGAGAAACTTGAACCCCACGGCATGGGGAATCCCCGGCCGATGTTCCTGGCCAGCAACGTGCGGGTCGTCGGCGAGCCTCGCGCGGTGGGAGCGGACGGGAAGCACCTTCAGCTCAAGCTGGGGCAGGGGGATTCCGTCTTCAAGGCGGTCGGCTGGAGCATGGCCGAGCGGTTCAAGGGGCTTGCCCACGGCGTCGAGTGCAGCGTCGTTTTCCAGCCGAGCATCGACGAGTGGCAGGGCCAGCGCCGGGTGCAGCTTGAGATCAAGGATATGCTCGTCCCCGGCGTTCCGCCGGCGGTCGCCGAGCCGGTCGCTTCCGGCGTGGGCGTCGCGACACCGGAGAGCGTCGCCGGGGTTAGATGATCAGCCGCCGCGAGCATCGCCGGGCGGCGTCGAACCCCAGGAGCCCTACGATGAATTCGCGATTCGCGACCGCGGCCGGCATCGGCCTCGCCCTGATCGTCCTGCCCGCAGCCTCGCGCGGCCAAGAGCTGAAAGGCGTCGCCAAGCGGGTTGCGGAGATCTTCGCCGAGATCGACGTCAACCACGACGGCGTCATCGACCAATCGGAGATCGACGGCGCGAACAAGCCGGCGTTCAAGAAGCTTCTCGCCCACGGCGACGCCAACGACGACGGCAAGATCGACTCCAAGGAGTTCGAGACGCTCGCTCAGAAGGCTCTCACTGCCCGGAAGGACGCCAAGAAGGCCGACAAGCCCGCCGAGGCTGCGAAGCCCGAAGCCGCCAAACCCGACGCCCCCAAGGCCGAGATGAAGCCCGAAGTCGCCAAGCCGGAGCCCGCCAAGCCGGAGACGCCGAACGCGGCCGACGGCGAGAGGCTTGGCCAGTTCATCCAGCGCTTCCAGGCGATGGACCTGGACAAGGACGGCAAGCTCACCCGGGATGAGTTCAAGGGCCGGCCCGCCATGTTCGATCGGCTTGATACCGACCACAACGGCGTCATCGACAAGTCCGACCTCAAAACCCTCCGCGCCAAGCAGAAGGCGGGGGAAGCGGCGAAGGCCAAGGTGGACAAAGTCAAGAAGGTCAAGAAGGCCGCCGCGGCCGTCTGATCGAACCTGACGAATTGCAACGGGCCGTCCGAGGGTCGCTCCCTCGAACGGCCTCGTCGTTTCGAATCAACGGCCGAAGATCTCGCGGGCCCATCCCGCGGCGCCGATGAAGCCGGCGTCCCCGCCGAGCTCGGCGTACTCGATCCGCGTCCCCTTGGCCACGGCCGGGAAGGCCATCGACTGGACGTGCTGGCGGATGTCGTCCAGGAATCCCTGGCCGGCGGCGATCATGCCGCCCCCGAAAAGGACGATGTCCGGGTCAATGGTGTGCAAGAGGCTCACCGCGCCCACGGCCAGGTAATAGGCGGTTTCCTTCATCAGGCGGCGAGCCGCCTCGTCGCCGGCGTCGGCGGCCTCGCTGATCGCGCGGCTCGTGATCTCGTCGGGCGGGAGTTTCCGGAGCGAGCTCTCGATCGACTCCTCCTCGAGGAGTTCCTGAGCCCGCTTCACCAGGGCGGTCGCCGATGCGTAGGCCTCAAGGTGGCCGTAGGCGCCGCAGCCGCAGCGCCGGCCGTTCTGCATCTGAATGATGATGTGGCCGCACTCGCCGCCGTGGCTGTGTCGGCCCTCGATGATCTTCCCTTCGGTGATGATCCCGCAGCCGACGCCCGTCCCGAGCGTGAACAGGACCAGGCTCCGGGTGTTTCGCCCCGCGCCGGCCCAGTACTCGCCGTAGGCGGCGGCGTTGGCGTCGTTCTGAAGGACCGTCGGCTTGTCGAGCTTCGCCGCCAGCAGGTCGCGGATCGGAAGGTTGTTCCAGCCGGGGAGGTTCGGGGGCTGAAGCAGCATCCCTCGAGAAAGGTCCATCGTCCCCGGCGATCCCAGACCGACGCCCTTGATCTGCTCCCACCGCAGGCCGCTGGCTTCCACGGCGAGCCGTCCCGCTTTCGCCAGGTTTTCAACGCCGACTTCGGGCCCGCGGTCGGCCAGGGTCTCGATGCTCACAGACGACAGAGGACGACCCGTGTCATCGACCACCCCGCTCTTGATGTTCGTCCCCCCGAGGTCGATGCCCAGGTAGAACGGCGGGCGGGGATCGGACGCGTTCATGAAACTCAGCCTTTATTCTGAAGATGCGCAAGAGGGCGGGAGGTGCGAGCGGAGTCGTCGTCGTCGCAGGGCTTTAGCTTACGACGCGGCCTCCGCCCGGTCAACTCCGGGGCCGTATTCCCGAATTCTTTGGTTTTCCTCGCCTGACGGCTCAGGAAGGCCGTTTCTTACGGGCCAGAACGAAGATCGTGTGCGGGTCTCGGATCGGCGAGAGAGCCAGGGCGATCAGCTTCAGCAGCGGGAAAGTCGCGACGGTCAGCGGGTCGATCAGCGAGCGGAAGACGTGGTGCTGGATCCAGGTCACGACCGTCGAGCCGAGCGTGCCGTACCGCATCCGATCCACGGGCTCGAAGCCGTTCTCCTCCAGGACCCGTTCCAGTTGCTCCATGGTGAACCCGTTGCGGACGTGCCAGCCGTCCTCGTAGCGGGTGACGCGGATCCGGTCGGCGTTCCCCTGCCAGTCGCGGTCGGGGGTCGTGATGTAGACCAGGCCGTCCTCGTCGAGGAGGTCGTGGATCTGGCGCAGGGCCTTGGGGGCGTCGAGGATGTGCTCGATCACGTCCAGCAGGAGCACCTGATCGAACCGGCCGTGTTCGGCGGGGTCTTCGGTGAGGGTTTCCAGGCTGGCGCGACGGATGGCCAGCTCGTCCTCGGTCAGACCGAGGAAGCTGCGCATCTCCTCGCAGTGGTGCTTCTCCCAGTCGTGGATGGTGATCCCCAGGCACTTGGCCCCGCGGAGGATCGCCTGATGGGAGAAATACGCGTTGCCGCAGCCGCAGTCGAGGGTCCTGGCCGGCGCTTCGGGCGTGCCGGTCAGGAACATCCGGCAGACCTTGGATTTGTCCCGGCTGACCCAGTTGGTCCCCGGGAACATCAGGTACTTGATCCAGAGGCGGGTGCGCTTCGCCGCGGTCAGATTCTCGGTGTAGGCCCGGAGCACGGGGCATCCCTCCTAGATGTCGACTCGGCGCGACCTTTCGGCCGCAGGGGCAATCCATTGGCCCGACAGAATAATCCGGCCGCACCTCGCGGACAAGGGCAGATCGCCCGCCACGGTGTGGGAGAGTCGGAAACGGAGGCGGCTCCGAACATTCTAAGCAGGCTCGATGTGCTTCACGCGGTCGGCACCGTCCCGCCGTCGATGACGTACTCCGCGCCCGTGATCGAAGCCGCTCGCGGCGAGACGAGGAAAGCGACGAGGTCCGCCACTTCCCGTGGCTGCGCCGGCCGGCCGATAGGGATGCCGCCCAACGAATTCATCAACGCCTGCCGCGCGCCGTCATAGTCCGTCCCCAGATTCTCCGCCAACTCCTTGACCAGACCGACGGCGGCGGTCGTCTCGACCCAACCCGGTGAGACCCGGACGACGCGAACGCCCTTTGGGCTTACTTCCTTGGATAGAGCCTTGCTGTAGTTCGAGAGCGCCGCCTTCGCCGCTGCGTAGGCGATTGTGGCCTCGGGCAGAGGCATTTGTCGCTGGATCGAGGTGACATGGAGGATCACGCCCGAGCCCCGGGCCAGCATCGCCGGCAGGAGTGCCCGATCAAGGCGGACGGCGGAGAACAGGTTCAGGTCGAAGGCACGCTGCCATTCGCGATCGTCAAGCGCAGCGAAACCGCCCGCAGGCGCCGACGAACCCCCGGCCACATGGGCGACGATATCGACGCCGCCGAGGCGGTTATTCACCGCGTCGGCCACCGCGGAGCAACCCTCGGCAGTCGAGAGATCCGCCTCGACGAAATGACAGGCCTCGCCGAGCTCTTTCGGCCGCTTCCGGGCCGCGATCAGAACAGTCGCACCTTCCTCGAGCAGCCGAGAGGCCACAGCTTCGCCGATCCCCTTCGTCCCGCCCGTCACGAGGGCCCGCAGCCCTTCGAGTTCGCGTTCGCCTCCCATTGTCACCTCCGCGTTTGGTTGTCTCGGGAGGCATTATTTCCCATACTGGAACCATGGGAAGAACGGACAAAAAAGTGGGGTACTCACCCACAGGTAAGGTTGAGGACGTCACGCCGCAGATGGCGGCGAGTGGCGTGGAAAGCGCGTTCCGGATGTTGGAGGGCCGCTGGAAGATGGTGATCATCTTCCAGCTCTTCGCACGCGGGATCCTCCGCTTCTCGGAGCTGGAGAAGTCGATCCCGGGCGTCTCGCAGAAAATGCTTATCCAGCAGTTGCGCGAGCTCGAACGCGACGGCATCGTAAGCCGCACCGTCTACCCCCAGGTACCTCCTAAGGTCGAATATGGTCTGACCGAGTGGGGCAAGGCGATGTGTCCGGCCCTGGACGAGCTGCTGGAATGGGCCGCACAGCGTCCAAGGGATGTGAGAGATGAAACGCCCCGCGGCTGACCGGATGATTTCCGGTGAACGGCGGGGTAGGAAGGTGGTCTGCTGGGACGCCTTGGCTTCGCAGCTAGACCTTGAGCAACTCCCGAGCCTGATCCAGCCCCGGCGCGGGGCGGCCGCATTCGCTGGCCGTCACCCGGGCGAGGGCCACCAGTTGCCGCCAGCGGAACGCGGGGCGGGTCGAGGCGAACTCCTCGCGAACCGTGTTGTAGTACTTCTCGCCGTGGAGGGCGCCGTCCTCGCTGACCGCGTAGCCCAGCATCAGGGCGAACACCGCCGCGGGGTCGTGGCCGAGTTCCCCGTAGCGATGCACCAGGGCCGAGGCGATCTCCTGCTGATTGGCCCGAATCGCGGCGTCGGTCTCGGCGAGCAGCGTCTTGGCGTCCGTCGCCTTGATCCCGTCGAGATACTCGGCGGCCGGGCGCGGGGTCCAGCGGAGGAAGTCGGCGCCGCGGGACTGGCGATCGCGGGCGACCTCATAACCGGCCAGAATCAGGCACGCGGCCCGATTGCGAGGATTGACCACGCGAGACATGTTCCGCCAGGCGTTCACGGCGTCGCTGGCGTGGACGCCGACCGAGTCGCCGTGGACGCTTCCCGGAGGCTTGCCCGGCGCTGCGTAGCGTTCAGGACGGCCGGCGTCCCGGAGGACGAGTTGATTGGCGGCCAGCGCGATGGCTTCTCCGATCTCGTCGGGCGCGATGTCGTCGGCCAGCGCGGCGGCGACGGCCTCGGCGGCGGCGGACGGGGTCGATTCGAAGATCGTCTTGCACATCTCGGCCACCCAGGCGTCGCCGGGCCGCTTCCTACCGGTCGACGTGCGGGGGAGCCCGTAACTGTCGAACAGCCTGGGCAGGAGCGTTCGCGCCTCCCCATCGTGGCCAGGGTTCTCATTGCGGACGCAGTATCGGACGGATTGCCGGAGCATCGTGTGGGCGTGCTGAGGGCCGACGACGCTGAGAAGCTCCCAGGCGCGATAGGGAAGGACGACGCGATGGACCTCCGTGTGGTCCTCCACGGCGACGAGCAAATCGTCGAGCGCCGCGTCGGGCGAACCGGCTGCGATCGCCGCGAAGGTCCCCTCCGCGCCGACCAGGTCCTTGCGACGGACGGCTTCCCGGAGAGCGATCCCGGCGTCGTCGCCTGCCGGTGAGGCGCCGGGTTTCACCGGGTGCAAGACCTCGGACTTGCGACCGCCGTGCTCCTGAATCCGGCGCGTGTTGCGGTAGAGCACCTTCAACACCGGTAGGGCTCGTCGCGCTTCCGGCAGTTCGCTCGCCATGTGATGGGCAGGGGCGAGGGCCATCAGCGTATGGAAGCCGACGTAGTCCTCGCCGCCGAAGGTCCGGGCGTTGGCCAGCGCCGCCGCGGCGACGAGTTGTTTCAGCTCGACGCCGGCATTCAGACGAGCGACGAGAGCTGGCACGATGTCATTGGCCGCCGTCTCTTGCATCAGGCTGACGAGGGGTTCGAGCGGGCCGAAGTCGATGCGACCGTCTTCATCGGCCCCGGCTCGAGCGGTCGTCAGGCCCAGGTCGACGGCCGTCCCGAGCCCCACGCTCGCGACCAGCATCCCCCGGCCAACGCCTCCCATGAACTCGCGACGCGTCCTCGGCTTGCTCATTGGATCGGTCCTTTCCCGTGGAGAAGGTGAGATGTCGGGAGGCCCGTATCAGGATCTATCAAGCATCTTAATAGAGCGTCGCGACGCTGGCGTCCAGAATCCGTCGTCATTTTCTCGAACTAAGGAGGGCGACTCCGCGACGAGGTGGGCCGAAGATAGCAACGGCCGCTCGGCGGACGTCGTCGACCGACACGGCCTCGACGGCCTTCCTCATCCGAGCTGGATCGACGCCGAGCTGTTCGCGCCGCCCCATCGCGAAGGCCGTCCCGTACAGGTTGCCGCCGAGCGCCTGATCGGGGAGTTCGGACGTCTCCAGGAAGAAACCGAAGAAGGGTGCGATTCCCGCGATCTCATCGGCCGTCGGCTCGGTCTCGACGGTCCGCGAGAGCCAGGCGTCGAGCCGTCGACGGACCTCTTCCGGCGACTCGCCGGCCCTGGCGGTCGTCGTGACGGCGAGGACGGCGGGATCGTCGAGCAGGGGCATGTAGACCTGGGCTCCGCTGGATCGATCCATGCCGGCCTTCGTCAATCGAACGCCGAGCACAAGGTACGCGGGATAGGACGCGTCCCTCGGTTGCGGGGCGGCCGCGGCCTCGGTCACGACGGGGGCGGGCGTGATGGACTCAACGGCCTTCTCGCGGACCTCCGGCGACTGGACCGGATCGCCGGGAGGCGGTGGTGCCTCGCCGGCGGTGATCGCGCCGAAGCTCCGTTCGATCGCAGGTCGCGCGGTCTCCGGGTCGACCGCGCCTGCCAGGCAGAGGATGGCGTTACGCGGCTTGTAGTAGCGCCTCCAGTGTTCGCGGACGTCCTCGGCGGTTAGCCTCTCGACGTGTGCCGGCAGGCCTCCGCGCCGTCCTCCTCGCGGCGTGGGCCGGACGATCTCGCGGGCGTTGTTCATGGCGGCCAGCGTTGGGACGCGCTCAAACATGGCGCCGACCTCGTCGAGGAGCCGTGGACGCTCGCGGTCCAGGTCGGCGTCGGTGATCTCCAACGAGCCCATCCGCGCGGCCGCCTCGCGCAACTCGGCATCGAGTTCGCCCGCGGGGACGACCGAGGCGATAGCGGTATAGCGATCACCGGTCTGAGCGTTGCAGCCGGCCGGATAGCGACGAAAGAACGCATCCGCCGTGCGGGCCGCGATGTCGCCGGCTTTCGCCGTGACGTACAGGTGCTCGACCAGATGCGCGAGGCCGGATCGTCCCGCGGGATCGTGATCGCCGCCGACGTCGAAGAGCGTGACGACGGCCACCGTCGAGGTTCCGGCCACCGGTCGGATCATCACCCTCAACCCGTTGCCGAGTTGGAACCGGCTCGGCTCGGTCGCCTGGACAGGACTGGAGCAGCCGGCCAGGGACGACGTCAGCGCCGCCATGACGAGGAATCCCATCGCTCCTTTCGCCGTGGATCGACGGCGATACATCACGGCCGTTTGAAGGGCCGACAGGCCGACGGCGATCAGTGCGGCGATCGGGCCGCTCTTCCCGACGTGCTCCACCGCCTGGGCGAGGCCTCGGACAATCACTCCCGAGATCCCGGTCTGGCCCGCGAGCCACCTGGGGAACTCAGCGTGCGGAATCGTCCGAGGTGCGATCACGCCGCCGCCGACAGCCAGTTCCCAGGCCATGGCGAATCCGCCGAAGGCGAATTGCCAGGCGATCGCCGCGCCGCCGGCCGCGAACCATCCGATGGCCACTCCACCGACCGCGATCCCCCCGATCGCCGCGCCGCCTATCGCCAGCAGGCCGACCGCGAGCCCGCCCAGACCAACCACCCCGACCGCGACACCCCCCAGGCTGACGATCCCCACCGCCAGTCCGCCGACCGCGATGCCTCCCAGGGCCTTCCCTCCCACCGCCAGCAGGACGCCGACCGCTTCATCGCCCACGGCGATCCAGCCCATGGCGCGCCGGGGGGCCGTCGTCGGCACGATCTCGATTCCGTCGGAGTCCAGGACCGGCGGGTCGCCCACCTGGACGTCGATCAGCGGGAGACCCAGCAGCGTGAACGAACTCCGGTAGACACGCCCCTCGAACTTTCGCGAGAGGCCGCCCAGCCCGCGACGGACGGCCGTGCGGTTGGCGTCTCTCGGCAGCACGGCCGACGCGCGGGCCTCGCGCAGCCTGCGGGCCATCCGCCAGCACTCCCAGAAGATATAAGCCTGGAAGGCGACCATGAGCGTCAGCCAGGTCGGCAGGTAGTAGCGGCCCCCCGCAAGAAGCCAGACGCTCCCGACAATCGCCGCCATGAACAGGAGCGAAGCCACGATCAGGCGGCGGCCGAATCCGAGCAGGATCTCCCTTTCGGCGATGCTCTGCGCCGCCTGGGCTGGGAGCCACGTCCCCAGCCAGCCGCCGGCCATCCCGAGGAATCCTCCCGCAAGCCCGCCAATCAGGCCCGGCGTCGCCATGGCAGGGACGATGGCTCCCGTCGCGGCTGTCGCCGTCTTCGTCCCCATCGTCAGGCCGAGCCCCGCCATCACGCCCGTGGTGAAGGTCTTGCCGGGCTTGGACCGTCGCAGGCCGTCCTCGACCAGATCCGCCAGCCGATCGCGGAGCATCGCCCGCCCGCGCGCCAGGCGTTGCTTGACGGCGTCCTCCGAGAGGTCGAGCGCCTCGGCGACGTCCGCCACCGATTGGTCCTGGCGGTAGTAGAGGATGAGGGGCTCGCGGTAGAGGTCGGGCAGGTCGCGCAGCGATCCCCAGATCACGGCCGACTCCTCGCGCTGAAGGGCCGCGTCGGCGGGGTTCGGGTCGTGGCCTTCCAGGTCGTCCCCTTCGATCGTCGCGGCGTTCTTGCCGAGGTTCGACCGCCGGGCGGCGTTCGCGGCCAGGTTGCGGGCGATGCCGCAGAGCCAGGGCCGCAGGCGGGACGGATCTTCGAGCGACTCGCGGCTCCGCCAGGCGGCCCAGAACGTTTCCTGGGCCAGGTCCTCGCTCGCCGCGAGGTCGCCGCAGGCGTTGTAGGCCACGCCGGCGACGATCCCCTGATGACGGAGGACGACCCGCTCGAAGGCGTTTCGGTCTCCCGCGCAGACGCGTCGCCAGAGTTCCTCGTCGGTGGTCCGTTCATCGATCGCCGCGTTCATCGCACCGCCTCCCGAGGGACGTTTACATCCGACTCTCATCCCTGAGTGGCGCTGAGGCGGCCTCCGGTGACGGAATTCCAGGTTACGGCTTCACGGCGTCGAAATAATCGTGGAAGACTTTGGCCAGTTGCTCTCCGTAGAGCTTCCAGTTGGCGGCGGTTGGGTAGTCGTTGAGGCCGGCGATCCAGTTGCAGCTCAACTCGTGGACGAGGGCGTCGACCCCGAACCGTTGCAGCCAGCCGTCGCCGAGCGTCCCCGCGTTGCGGAACTCGGGGCTGGTGCTCCCCTCGGTGAACCAACTCTCCTTCCGCAGGAGTTCCTCGAGGGTCTTCATCCGGTCGAGGTGGCGGGCAAGGTCCGGGACGGGCGGCCGGCTGATGTGGAGCAGGCCGCGGCCGTCGTTGTGCAGTTCGAGAGCCAGATGTGGGCGTTTCCCGGCCTTGATCGAGGCTTCAAGCCACGACTCCAGGGCATGGTTCTCCGGCGCAAGGATTGGATCGGCTGGCTGGTCCCAGTTGCGGTTGAGGTCCTTCCCCAGCAGGTTGAACCGAGTCCGTCCCCGGGCGACGCCGTCCTTGTTGGCCATCGGCAGGGCGTAGACGCAGTAATTCGACAGGTACTTCTGGGCCTCGGCGTCCCCCTTCAGGAGCCGGTCGACGAGCCCCTGGAGGACCCAGTTGCCCCCCGGCTCCCAGGGATGGGCCCTCGCGCGGAGGAAGACTCGATACGGCGCGTCTTCCTTGCCCACGCGAAGGATCTCCAGCGGGCGGCCCTCGACGGTCTGGCCGATCGTCTCAATCGCCACCAGCGGGTTTCCCCGGATCGAGTCGAGCCATTTGTCGAGGTCGGAGAGCCGATAGGGCTCGCAGCGGGCCACGTGCAACTCGGGCCCCGGCATCGTCACGGTCAGCCGAACGCGGTCGCCGGGGAGGGCTGAGAGCGCAACAGGTTTCCACGTGCGACCGTCCGGTGAGACGACGGCCGACTTCAACTCGTTCGCGACCGAGCCCGGCCGGCCGTTCCAGACGTTGTCCAGATTCTTGAACTCGAGCGTGAGCGTGGCTCCCGGCTTCGCCACGATCTTGAAGTGGATGTGACCTGCCGCCCGGTTCGGCGACGCCCGCTCATGGTCATAGATGAGATGGACGAGGACCACGCCATCGGCGTCGACCTCGTACCAGAGCGGCGACGCGTTCTCGATGCTCGTGTCGATGAACTCCAGGGCGGAGGTCGGCGCCTTCGACGGCTCCTCGCCGATCGCGCCGGGCGTCATCCCCAGGTGCAGCACGACCAGCAGGGACAGGAAGAGCCCTGCGTTGGATCGGAAGCCGATCAGGTCGCGAATCGTCGCCGGTATCTGACGTTGGGTTCGTTCTCCACACGCCGCGATTCGACCCATCGGACGCAAACGCTGTGGAGTTCGGCTCTTGGAAGCGAGATCGTGCGGCCGGGATTGGGTTCGATCGACCATTTTTCGCTCTCGGGCTTCTGGGCTTCGGTCCCCGTCGCTGCGTGCGGATGACGTTGGGCCCTCCATCAAATACCATGGCCCAGGATCGGGTGCTTTGTAAGGGTGGTCCGAATTGGGGGGAGAATTCGCGCGCGGTTCGGCGCGGGATCGTCGATGGAAACTGAGCTGTCCTCGAAACGCGATCAACGGTATTCATCGGGGACCACATCGTGTTTCGGGCATGGTCGCCGGCGTCGTTCGGCGGGTCCATCCCCATGTCGTCTTTTGAAATGAAGCCTCCTGGCTGAAGCTCCCTCGTCGCTGCATCTCCGTACGCCAGGCCCTACGAGCAATCTGGAGTACGGTCGATGAAGAAGCAGTCGCGACCCCGTCGCCCACGGACGTTGGGCCAGGTCGAGAGCCTGGAGACCCGAGCCCTGTTGACGATCGCGGCGACGACCCCGTTGCCGGACGTCAGTGCGACCGCCGGTGCGGCCGCGGCGACCGTCGACCTGACGACCCACTTCGACGACTCGTCGGGAGCCTCCAACTTCGCGCTCTTCAACACGTCGCTGGGGACGATCCCCGTCCTGCTGACGCCCTCGACGACGCCGCAGACCGTCGCGAACTTCGAGAGCTACGTCAACAAGGGGGCGTACGCCAACTCGATCGTCCACCGGTCGGTCCCCGGCTTCGTCTGGCAGGCGGGCGGGTATCAGCTCTCGTCGACCAACAGCATCACGACCACGGCGACGGATTCGCCCGTGCAGAACGAGTTCAGCGCGTCGAACGTGCGCGGGACGATCGCGATGGCCAAGATGGGGGGGGATCCCAACAGCGCAACCAGCCAGTTCTTCTTCAACGAGTCGGACTCGAACGCCTCGAACCTCGACAACCAGAACGGCGGCTTCACCGTGTTCGGGCACGTCGTCGGCGATTCGGGACTGGCGGTGATGGACGCGGTCTCGAACGTGCCGGTGCCGTCGAGCAGCACGCTCTCCTCGCCGCTCGACTCGGCCCCGTTGCTGAACTACACGGCCGGATCGACGGTCCAGGGGTCGAACCTGGTCCTCATCAAGAACGTGACGATGGCCAATGAGGCGTTTTCGGCCGCCAGCGATACGCCCACGGTGGCCACGGCGTCCCTCGACGGGAACAACCTGGTCGTGACGCCGGTCTCGGCCGGGACCGCGAAGATCACCGTCGTCGGTTATGGATCGGACGGTAGCACCGCGACCGAGTCGTTCGTCGTGAACGTCGCGGCCGTTTCGCAGACGACGGACGTCGCCGCGACCTCCACGGTCGCCGACACTTCGGCCACGACGACGTCGACCACCACCTCCTCCTCCACGACGGCCGCTACTCCCACATCCGACGTGACGGCGACGGCGCGGGGGATGATTCCCAGTTCGGCGATCGCCGGCTGGTGGCTGAAGCTGCAGACGCAGGTGACGCTCACCGCGGCCTCGGGGCCCGTCTCCCAGAAGGAACGGGTCCAGTTGGTCCTTTCGCCGACGTCGGGCGTGGGCGAGGACGTCACGATCGCCTCCACCACGGCGAACGTCCGGCTCAAGGCCGCCGGCAAGCAGACTCGCGTCAATCTCGGCGCGAGGCGATTGGTCAAGACGGTGCCGGCCGGTACCTATCAGGTTCTCATCACTGTGACCGACCCCGACGGCGCGAAGTCCGTCATCAATACAGGCCAGACGATGGAAGTCCAGTCGATCACCTGATCGGGAGCGGGTCTCCTCGACGACGGCCTTCCCCCCTGGAGGGGGAAGGTGGCCCGTAGGGCCGGATGAGGGGGACGACCGGCGTCGGACGTGGTGCCGACGGGTCATTCTCGATCCCGCGCCGGTCGTCCCCCTCAACTTACTGCTGCGCGGTCTGTCTTCCCCCTCCAGGGGGGAAGACGGGTACATCGCCGCGCCTCGATGTTCAGACGGTTTCTCAGACGCGAGACACCCTCAGGCCAGGGCCTCTTTGCAGTACTGGACGCACTTGGCGACTTCGGCCACGGCCGTCGAGCCGGCGGGGACCTTGTATTCCAGCTCGATGTCGGCGGGGAAGGTCCACTTCTCCTTCTTCATGAGCTGGAGCACTTCCTTGATCGGCGTCTGGCCCTGGCCCCACGGCAGGTTCTTCTGGTCCGCCGTGCGGTCCTTCAGGTGCAGGCTGACGATCCGGTCGTGATACTTCTCCAGGACGGGGATCGGCGACTTCCCCTTGGTCCCGGCGAAGTAGTGGCCGATGTCCACGTTCAGCCCGACGTAGGGGCTGAGGCCGAGGAACGCGTCGTCGTCGAGCTTCGGGTAGTTCTCGGTGTGGTTGTGGAAGCCGAGATAGATCTTGTGCTTGTCGGCGAACGGCGCGAGCTTCTTGGCGATCGCGTCGTTCCGCTCCAGCGTGATTCCCACCGCGCCCAGGGCCTTGGCGATCTCGAAGTTCATGTCGATCGCCTCGTCCGTCGTCCCGAACGGGATTTTGTGGACGTGGATGTTGACGCCCGCGTCGTTGTACATCTTGCGCAGGGCGGCGCACTTGGCGAGGATGGTCTCGCGCTCGGAGTCCGTCAGCTTGGGCCACTTGAGGCCGACGCCCGACAGCCCGGTGTAGGCCTGGATCGGGGTCTCCTTCAATTCGACCTCGCTGAGGCCGTCGACGATGAGGGCCTTGAGGGTATCCTCGGCCGAGGTGATCTCGCCTCGGTAGCTGTACGTGTTCACGCCGATCCGCACGCCGCCGAAGACCGAGTTCGGCCGAACCGCCGGAGCCCCGAAGCTGACCTTCGGTAGAGCGGCGAGCGCGGCGGCCGTCGCGGCTCCGCCGAGGAACGAACGGCGGCTGACCGCCCCGTCAAACAGGTTTCGCGAGGACATGACTGCTCCCTTCGGGGACGTCTTCGGAGTGGATCGGGCGACTTTCCGCCGACCTGAGGTCGACCCGGATTGTACAGCCGCCGACGAGCCGCGAGAAGCAGGCCGAGCGGTACGACGCTCCAACTTCATCCCGAGAACGACAGGCGTGGATCGTATCCAGGGCTCGGTTGCGGATTCATAGGAGAATCGAGAGCGGGCGACTTCTGCCGAACATCCGGAGGCTGGTTCGCACGCGGGGCTCGCAATCCGACTTGCCGGTTCGACGGCGTTGGGCTAGAACCTTCGCGCCTGGGGGCTCGTGCGCCGACCGGGTTCGCGTCGATCGGAGACCGCGGGCGGATTTTGCATCGTCTCCAGGGAAGGTGACTCGATGCTGTTCACAGAGCCGACGTTCCTCTTTCTCTTCCTACCGATTGTGGTTCTAGTCCACGCCGCGCTGCGGCCGGGGCTGAGGAACGCCTGGCTGCTCGGCGTCAGCCTGCTGTTCTATTGCTGGGGCGAGGGCCGATTCGTCGTCCTCATGCTGGGGTCGATCACGGTCAATTACCTCTTTGGGCTGCTGCTGGGCTATCTGCAACGTCCGCTGGCAAGGAAGCTCACGCTGGCGACGGGGGTCGCAGCCAACCTGGCGCTCCTTCTCTACTTCAAATACGCGACGTTCCTGGTGGCGAACCTCGACTCGGCCCTGGCCTGGGCAGGCCTGCCGACGATCGACGTTGGGACGATCCCCCTGCCTCTGGGGATCTCATTCCTGACCTTCCACACGGTCTCCTACCTGACCGACGTCTACCGCGGGACGATCCGTCGCGAGGGGAACCCGCTCGACCTGGCCCTCTACATCATGCTCTTCCCTCACCTGATCGCCGGGCCGATCGTCCGTTACGCGGACGTCTCCGGCGCACTCAAGTCGCGGGGGCTGACGACCAGCGAGTTCGCCTACGGCATTCGACGGTTCCTCGGCGGCATGGCGAAGAAACTGCTGATCGCCAACCAACTCGCGGCCACGGCCGATCTTGTCCTGACCCTGCCCGCCAGCGAGTTGAACGCGGGCCTGGCCTGGCTGGCGACCGTCTGCTACACGTTCCAGATCTACTTCGATTTCTCCGGCTACTCGGACATGGCCATCGGCCTGGCGCACATGTTCGGGATCCGCTTCCACGAGAACTTCAACCACCCCTACTGGGCGCGTTCGGTCACCGACTTCTGGCGGCGGTGGCACATCTCGCTCTCCTCGTGGTTCCGCGACTACGTCTACATCCCACTGGGGGGGAATCGCCATGGGGCTTTCCGGACGTACGCCAACCTGATGGTGGTCTTTCTGCTCTGCGGCTTCTGGCACGGGGCGAGTTGGTCGTTCATCGTCTGGGGGCTGTACCAGGGGGCGTTCCTCGTGGTGGAGCGGCTCGGCCTGGCGAAGGTCGTGGAGCGGCTCTGGCGACCGTTGCAGCACGTTTATCTCGCTCTGGTCGTCATGGCCGGCTGGGTGATCTTCCGGATGGAGACCCTCTCCGAGGCCGGCGGGTTGCTGCGAGCGATGTGCGGCCTGGGGACGGGAGAGGGGCTTCGCTACAACGTCGGGCTGTACATGGACGCCGAGATCGTGCTGTTGCTGGTCCTGGCCGCCCTCTTCTCGACTCCGCTCCCCGGCCGGCTGCTTCAGGGGCTGTACGCCTTCGAGGAGCGGCTGGAGGAGCGCTGGGGGACGTTCGCCCCGGCTCCGATCCGCCTGGCGCGGGTCGCGGGTTGTTGTCTGCTCCTGACGCTCTGCCTGAGCTTCGTCGCCCAGAAAAGCTACAACCCCTTCATCTATTTCCGGTTCTGATCCATGAACGACCTTTCTCATCCCAGGCCGTCGAATCGTCGAGCCGACGTCCTGCTGATCGTCGGGGTTTTCGCGATCCTCGTCTATCCGTCGCTGGCCCTCATACGGGATCCGGCGGCGAAGGGCGCTCGGGGCGAGAATCGGAACCTGCAGAGCCGGCCGCCGATCCACAGGCTGTTCTCGGAGCCGTCGGCCTATGTTCAAGAGTTCCGGTCGTTCTTTGAGGATCAGTTCGCCGGAAGGCCGTCGCTCGTCTCGATGAACTCGCGGGCTCGCGTCTGGGGGCTAGGGGTCTCCACGAATCCCCAGGTGGTCCTCGGTAAGCATGGCTCGCTGTTCTACGCGGGTGATCCGGTCGTCCCCACCTACGACCTGGGGCATGAGGTCGTCAAGCAGCGTCGAATGAGGCCGCTCACCGACGCCCGCGTCCAGGCCATGCACAAGTTCTTGCTCTCGCGCAAGGCCTGGGCGGAGAGCCTGGGGGCGAAATTCATCTTCGTCGTGGCCCCGGACAAGACCACCGTCTACTCCGAGTTCACCCCCGACTGGATGGCCCCGCTCGACAACCCCAGCGTCACCGACCAGTTCCTCGATTACCTGACCGCGAAGGGGGACGTCGAGTTCATCGACATGCGGCCGGCGCTGCTCCGGGCCAAGAACGCGCCCGAGCACGAGGGGAAGCCGCTGTATTATCGCGACGACACCCACTGGAACGCCCGCGGCGCGTTCGTCGGCTACGGCGCTGTCACTGACCGGCTCCAGGAGGTCTTCCCGTCCATCCGCGCCCTTCAGATGACCGATCTGGACACGGTCAAGATCCAGCGTCCGGGGGACCTCACGATGATGCTGAAGCTGGATCCCTGGGTTCGTGAGCGGGTCTACCACGTGAAGCTCAGGCAGCCGAAGGCGAAGACGGTGCCGTTCCCCTACGACACCACCCCGGTCCCCAGCCGTCGGGGCCTTCCGAAGATGTACCAGACCGACGACGCCTCGCTCCCCAAGGCGTTGGTCTTCCATGACTCGTACATGGAAGCACTGATGGACTTCCTGGCCGAGGACTTCCGCACGTCGGTCTTCATCTGGGACCACCACGTCATCCCCAAGACCATCGGCGACTACAAGCCGGACGTCGTGCTCTACGAGTTCGTGGAGCGCAACGTCCCGTACATGATCTTCAACATCGACAAGCTGACCCCGCGCCTCGACCGCGTCGTCGTCGCCGAGGACAAGGAAGCCGCCGCCCGGGGGCGTCGCCGCTGATCAGGCCGGGCGTGGCGGATTCAGGCGAAGGCTATTTCGCCGCGGAGACGTTGTAGACCTTGAGAACCTCGTCGCCGAAGTGGTTGATGACCTTCACGGCGATCTTCCCCGTCGAGGGCGGGTCGAAGGGCTGGCTCACGGCGCTGTAGAGCTTGGACCATTCGGCCTCGTCGATCTCGGCGTGGAGGGCCTTCTTGAGCTTGTCGTAGGGGCCTTCGGTCGAGTTCTTGCCGCCGTAGAGGAAATACGCGTGGCGGACGAAGAAGCTCTGGTCGTCGTAGTCGGTGTCGATGAACCAGCAGGCGACGTCGTCGACGCCGCCGGTGCGCACGGCGCCCGTTGAGGGATCGAAGACGTCGACGCCGCGGATCTCGACGACGACCTTGCCGTCCTCGGCGCGCTTCAGCTCGAGGTCGGGCTCGCCGAAGACGGTGAACAGGTTGCCGGCGCCCGTCTTCTTGAGGAGTTCGTCGCCCATCGCCAGGTCGGGGTTCATGCGGACGGGGAGGATGCTCGTCTTGCCGAGGCGGATCTCCTTGGTCAGCTCGGCGGTCTGCTCGTGGACGCTCGCCTCGAAGGCGAAGGCGCAGATGAGCAGGAAGTCGCAGCGGCTCCCCTTCATGGCCTCGACGGCGATCTTCTTGATGTCGGCGTCGCCGATGGTGCCGAACTCGGGGCCGATGCTCACGCGGACGGACGCGCCGGTGGTGGTCTCGCCTTCGGCGTGGATGTATTCGCCGGGGAACGGGTCGAGGCGGGCGAAGGCGATGCGCTGGGACTTATCCGTTCCTTTCACGCCGGCCGTGCGGAGGTTGTCCAGGATCATCTGGCCGAACGTCGGGTTCGACACCGACGGGGGCGGGATCGTGGCGACCGGGTCGGGCGTCTCCACGGTGGGGAGGTTGCGGTGGGGGGAGAGGCTCTCCACGGTGAACGGGCCGGTCAGCCGGACGACGTTCTTGTCCTCATAGGGCTGGTCGTAAAGCGTCTCGCTCTCGGCGTGGCGGGCGATCGCCTTGTCAATCTGCTCGCGGGTCATCCCCTCCTGGATGTCCGGGTTGTTGGCGATGCTCTTGAGCGTGACGTGCGGCACCGTCCGGTAGACGAACCCCCGGTGCAGGTCGCGCCGCGGGGCCGGCGCGGCGGGGTCGGGGATCTCGGCCGAGAGTTCCGCCTGCTTCTTGCGGCCCTCGACCGAATCGGCCAGCAGGTAATACGGGAACCGGGCCGCCATCAGCCGCGTCCGTGCCAGCGCCAACGCCACCCGCGAGGTGTCGATCGTGATCCACCGCCGCCCCCATTGCTCGGCGACGTAAGCCGTCGTCCCGCTTCCGCAGGTGGGGTCGAGGACGAGGTCGCCTGGATCGGTTGTCATCAGGATGCAGCGTTGTATTGCTGTGGCCGATGTCTGGACAACATATACTTTCGGATCACTGCGACTTTGCACGCCACCTATGTCCATCCAGGCATTCATGAGCGGAAAAACCGGGAAATCATCGTGATAGCGAAGATAGCTCAGGCTGTTACCGGTGGGCAGCAGGCGGCCGGCATGTGAAAGGCGGGTTAACCCTCTGAAATCTGACTTAAATGTCCCAGCCCCTGGCGAGTATCTTTTTCCTTCGAACTCGAAGACCTTCAGATCGCCCTCGCCCGAGGGCCGCTGAGAAGTGAGCAGCTGGGGCCTGAAATGTCGAATGCTTTCTCCTTCAAGTGCGGCATCCCCAGCTCGTGCAGGACGCCGGTTGCCTTGTGAATCCTCGACGTTCGAGTAATGGTCTGCCTCATCTGATCCCAGATCACGAGGTAGATATAAGGGACGATACTTTACGTGTGATAGGTCTTTGGAGTACCAAACGAGATAATCGCAAACGTTGGATAGACGTTCGGCCCCTAGTCCTGCCGCCTTCTTGTATGAAATCAGCGAAACGAAATTCTCGCTGCCAAAAATCTCATCCATTAAACATCGTAACAAGTGAACATTCTCATCACCGATCTGCACGAAAATGCTACCGCTTTCAGTCAGCAACTCGCGTGCAACCGTCAATCGATCCCGCATGTACGTCAGATAACTGTGAATCCCCAACTCCCACGTATCACGGAAGGCCTTGATCTGCTCCGGCTGTCGGGTGAGGTCTTCGGCCTTGGCGTCCTTGACGTCGCGTTTGCGGGTGGAGACTTGCCAGTTGCTGCCGAATTTGATGCCGTAGGGGGGGTCGAAGTAGATGCACTGGACCTGGCCGCGGAGTCGTTCCTTCTCGGCGAGGCTGGCCATGACGAGGAGGCTGTCGCCGAGGATCAGGCGGTTGGTCCAGTGCTGGTCGTGCTGGTAGAACTCCAGCTTCTGGGCGAAGTCGTCCAGGCCGTTGAAGTCGGCGAAGAGGTCGAGCTGCTTCGCCGCGGCGGGGCCGGAACCGGCCAGGCTCGCCCGGCGTTTGAGATCCTCGACGATCGCCTGGGGGTGGATCTTCTCCTGGACGTGGAGCGGGACCGTGGGGACCTCCAGCGGGGTCGCGTCCTGCTCGTCCTTCCCCTTCCAGACGAGCTGAGGGTCCAGCGAGCGGTCCCGGTTGTAGACCGCCCGGCCGATCCCGTCCTCGCCGAACGCGGCCGTCTCCCGCGTGGGGATGTTGGCCCGTCGATCGGCGACGTGCTTGTGGGAATCCACGGGGACCGACGCGGGGGAGGATGCGGCCTTCTTCTTCGCCATCGGGACACCTTCAGGGCGTGAACGGGTCGTTGGGCCAGCGTGTCACTGCAAGTCAGCCAT